>NZ_JAALDX010000427.1 GCF_014145095.1 Dietzia sp. SLG310A2-38A2
GTCGGCGCCCGCGGTGAGCGCCACGCACGCGACCCCGCGCTCGATCAGCATGCGCGCCCCCTCGGCCAGCGAGTCGGCGCCGGTGAAGCCGCGGACCTGGTCGTCGTTGGGCAGCAGGTAGTCCACGTGCGGCAGGGCGTCCGCGATCCACTCGAGCATGCCCGGGTCGCCGTCGGCGAGGATGTCGACCGACGTGGTGATCCCCTTCCCGCGGGCACGGGCGAGCAACTCGCCCGCCGCCGGGCCACCCAGGAACTCCGGCCCGCCCAGGTGCAGATGCGTGAGCCCCTCGAGCGCGTCGTCGTCGATGTCGTCCAGGGTGAACACGCCGTTCGCGCCGATGCAGTGCCACGCGGGTCGGTCCCCGTTGGGGCGCACGGGGATCACCGAGGCGGACGTCTGTGCGTCCGACTTGGTCACCAGGCGACCGGTGTCGACCCCCTCCCCGCTCAGCAGGGTCGTCAGGGTTCGTCCGATGGAGTCGGCGCCGACCGCACCGATGCTCCGGACCCCGGCCCCGAGGCGGCTGAGCACCACGGCGGTGCCCCCCGCGGTCCCGGCCGGCGAGAAGGCGATCGTGTCCACGAGGGCACCGGCGGAGCCCTCCGGGATGGAGTCGATCCCGATCGCGTGGACGTCGAGGACGTGCACTCCGACCGTCGCGATCGTCATGGATGAGATGTCGGTCATTGCGGGCTCTCCTTGGTGGTTCCGTACTCGAGGGTGATCGCCTGGACGACCGCGTCGTGTTGCTGCGCCTCGGTGAGGGGTCGCGGTGTGCCCACCCCACTCGCGCGGACGTGCAGGGCCGCCAGCCACTCCAGCAAGAGCGCGTTGTCGAGGGCCTTGTCGAGGGAGGATCCCACCGCCACCGAGCCGTGGTTGGCCATCAGTACCGCCTGCCGGTCGCGCAGGCCGGCCACGACGAGGTCGGCGAGCTCGGGGGTTCCGAACGTGGCGTAGGGCGCCACCCGGATCTCACCGCCCAGCAGCAACTGCTGGTAGTGCAGCACGGGCAGCGAGTCCATCCCGGTCACGCAGGAGACGGCGGTGGAGAACGGGGCGTGGGTGTGGACGATCGCCGCGGACGGGGTACGTGCGTAGACGCCCAGGTGCAGGCCGAGTTCGGAGGTCGGTTCGAGGTGACCGACGAGGTGGTCCCCGGTCGGGGTGAGGACGGTGACGTCCTCGGCACGGCAGTCGGCCAGGATCACCCCGGTGCCGGTCACGGCGATCCGCCCGTCGTCCACCCGTGCCGAGACGTTGCCGGCGGTGCCGATGAGCAGACCCTCGGCCGCCAGTCGCCTGGCGGTGGCGGCGACGTGCTCACGGGCCCGCGACACGTGCTCGTCGGCCCGCGACGACTGCTCGTGGGTTCCCGACGACTGCCCACGGGATCCCGACGACTCCGTCGTCACCGCCCACCAGCCTGGTCGATGCCGCGCTCGGCGTGCACGACGCTCTCGAGCGTCTCCATGGACCGGCGGAACTGGCCGGACAGCGACTTCTCGAGAAGCGGTGCGATGAGGCGGCCGAGGGGGCCGAGCCCGACCCGGCAGTCGACCCGGTACGTCATCAGGGTGGCCTCGGCGCCCAGCGGTTCGAAGCGGAAGGTGTTGACCATGTCGTGCAGTGGCGCGAACCCGGTCCCGGAGTCGACCCTGAGGGAGTGCGGTTCGATCTTCCCGACCGTCCACACGGACCGAGTCGTGAGCGGCCCGACCGTCCTGTTGCGCTCGGAATAGGTCTCGCCGACTCTCGCCGCACCGTGGTGGGCGGTGACCTCCAGGGCCCCGTCGACCCACTCGGCGTACCGGGAGGTGTCGTCGATCACGGCCCAGATGTCCTCGACCGGCGCTGCGAGTCGCTGCTGTACGGAGACGGTCAAACGTGTCACGAGGTTCCTCCTGAATATGCGATCACGGCGCGGGCGGCGGTCTCCCCGGAGCGGACAGCGCCGTCCATGTAGCCGTTCCAGTAGTCGGAGTGTTCGGCACCGGCCCAGTGCACGCGGCCGAGCGGCCGGTCGCGCCACTGTCCGAGCGTGGTCAGGACGCCAGGGCCCAGGACCGCGGTCGGGCCACCCCGGGTCCAGCGTTCCGCGGTCCAGTCCTTCTCGAAGTAGCCGACAGGCGCCAGCGCCGCGGGCCCGACCACCCGGGCGAAGCTCTGCAGTACCGCTCCGCCGCGCTCCCGGGCGGGACGTGGCGCCCACTTCCGCCACCCCGCGCCTCCCACGAAGCCCATGAGGATCCCGGGTGCGCCGCTCGGCGGGGTGTTGTCGAACATCGAGCACACAGGGGAGCCGCCACCACGGAAGACGCCCTGGCCGGACAGTCCGTCCTCCCGCCAGAACGGGCGCTCGTAGATCGCCTCACACTTCATCAGCGTGCCGAACGTCATCCTCCGGAACAGCGCGTCCTGGTGGGCGGGCAGCAGCGGGCTCCACTCGATCTCGGCGGCCAGATGGGGCGGCGCGGTCACGATCACCTGGTCACCGTCGAAGGATCCCGCGTCGGTGGTGACGGTGACCCCGGCGGCACGGTGCTCGATCCGCCGGACGGGGGCGTCGAGGGTGACGTCGTCGCCCAAATCCTCGGCCATCAGTCGCGAGATCACCTGCGAACCGCCGGCGAACCGGGACTCCTGGGCCCCGCCGGTCACCCCGATCATCCGGTCCAGTGAGCCCGGCGAGATCTCGTCACCCGCGCCCGCGACGTAGGCCAGGCCGTACAGCGCCGAGGCCTCGGACGACGCCGCCCCGAACGCCGAGCCGAGGAGGGTGTCGATCAATTCGACCCCGCCGGCGCCGATCGCGCCGCGCCG
>NZ_JAALDX010000428.1 GCF_014145095.1 Dietzia sp. SLG310A2-38A2
GACGGCGCCGGGCGGGGTCGCCACGGGGTCGACGGTGCGGTTCACGGTCGCCGATGTCGGCCGGACCGACGCGCCCGCCGCGCGAAGAAGCGCCCGTCGATCGCGTCGACGACGATCGACTGCGCGAACGCGAGGCTGAGGTTCTCCGAGGTGATCACGTCGTCGATGAGACCGGTGGCCGTCACCCCTCCCTCCGCGAGCAGCATCGCGTGGGTGAAACCCGGGGGTATCTCCTCCACGTGGTGGGTGACCAGGACGGTGGCGGGCGCGTCGGGGTCCAGAGCCATGTCCGCCAGACGGGCGACCAGATCCTCCCGGCCTCCCAGGTCCAGGCCCGCTCCGGGCTCGTCCAGCAGGAGCAGCTCCGGGTCGGTCATCATCGCTCGGGCGATCAGCACCCGCTTGCGCTCACCCTCCGACAGGGTCCCCCAGGTGCGGTCGGCCAGGTGCTCGCCGCCGATCATCTCCAGCGTGTCCGCCGCGCGGTCGAAGTCGGCCTGGTCGTAGGCCTCCCGCCACCGACCCAACACGGCGTACCCGGCGGAGACCACCAGGTCCTTGACCACCTCGTCGCCGGGAATCCGGCCGGCCACCGCGGCGGACGACAGACCCACCCGGCTGCGGAGCTCGGTGACCTCGGTGCGACCCAGTTCCTCGCCGAGGATCACCGCCGAGCCCGTGCTCGGGTACTCGAGCGCCGAGGCGATGCGGAGCAACGAGGTCTTGCCCGCACCGTTGGGTCCCAGGACGACCCATCGCTCGTCCAGCTCGACCTGCCAGGTGACGGGACCCACCAGCGTCCGCCCGTCCCGCCGGAGCGAGACGTCGGTCAGGTCCAGGACGAGGTCGGGGTCGGTCTCGATAGGCGTTCTCACGGCCCCCATCTAACCCCCTATCCGGTGGCCGGGTGGCGAGGAACACGGCACGTGGACGTGAACACCGGCGCGACGCCCCTCCCCGATCGACGCCCGCTTCGATAGCGTCGTGTGCGTAGAGGCGTCCGCACCCCGGAGCCCGCAGCCGAGAGGAGCACCGACGTGAACGACCGTCTGGCCATCGACGAGGTCCGCCCCCTGGTCTCCTGCGGGAGGTTCCCCGCCAAGTCGGTCGTGGGTGAGGTGGTACCGATCTCGGCGACCGTGTGGCGGGAGGGCCACGACGCGCTGTCGGCGAGCCTGGTGGTCCGCCGTCCCGGTGGGGCCTCCTCGCGGACGACGATGTCCCCCGGGTCGGAGGCGGACACCGTCCACGCGCTCCTCACCACCGACGCCCCCGGGATGTGGTCGTTCCGCGTCGAGGCGTGGTCGGACCCGTTCGCGACGTGGAACAGCGGGATCGTCAAGAAGATGGACGTCGGCCAGGAGGCCGACGTCCTGGGCAACGAGTTCGAGGGGGGCGCCCGGGTCCTGGACGCCGGTGCCGCGCAGGCGACCGCGTCGGGTGACACCGACCGTGCCGCGCTCCTGGCCGATGCGGCCACCGCGCTCCGCGGCA
>NZ_JAALDX010000429.1 GCF_014145095.1 Dietzia sp. SLG310A2-38A2
GGGGATCCCCGGGGGCGGCCGCCTCTACGCATTTCCGCCCGAGTCTAGGCGGGGTCTTAGAGTTCTCAGCGGAGCAGTATGACCGGTCCTGGACCGGCGGTAGGCGCTCGAAATTGCCGTGTACTGCGGTTATACGTTTAAGGTAAGCCTTGCCAAGGAAAGGTTAGGCTGTCCTTTGTTTGGGTGCTATCGTTGCCGCATGTTCAGACAGCGCTCAGGCTCGCTCCGGTTGGCCGTCGCCGCCTTCCTGGCCCTCTCGCTGACCTCGTGTGGGGTCGCTACCGGCCTCGGTGGCGACCCCGAGACGATCTCCGGGATCCCGCTCGCGTCGGAGGTCTCGGCGATCGGGGACCCGCGATCCTTCACCGGCGAGCTCGCGCTGGAGTTGGTCGACGACCCGGTCGAGCCCGTCGCGACCGACCCGGTCCCGCAGCTCCCGGCCGTGGTCACCGACAACCAGGGCACGATCGTCGAGGTCGCCGACGTCTCCCGGATCCTGCCCCTGGACATCTACGGAACGCTCTCGCGCATCGTCTTCGAGCTCGGGCTGGGTGGCAACGTGATCGGCCGCGACATCTCGTCGGCGTTCCCGGAGATCGCCGATCGGCCCCTGGTGACGCAGGACGGCCACCAGCTCAACGCCGAGGCGATCCTCGCGCTGGACCCCAGTGTGATCATCACGGACACCTCGCTGGGTCCGTGGGACGTGATCCTGCAGCTGCGCGACGCGGGGATCCCCGTCGTCGTCGTCGACTCCCACCGGTCCCCGGACAACGTCGAGGTACTCACCCAGTCCGTCGCCGACGGTCTCGGGGTGCCCGAGCTGGGGCGCGAACTGGGGGAGCGCACCCGCGCGAAGATCGCCCGGACCGAGGAGTCGATCTCCTCGATCGTCCCGGAGTCCGAGACCGCGCGGCTACGCACGGTTTTCCTCTACGCCCGTGGATCCGCCGGCGTCTACTACATGTTCGGCCAGGACAGCGGTGCGGACGAGTTGATCACCGCGGCCGGCGGGTACGACGTCTCCTCCGAGGTCGGGTGGAAGGGCGCCAAGCCGGCCAACGACGAGGGGCTCATCGCGGCCCAGCCGGACGTCATCATCATGATGAACAAGGGACTCGAGTCCGTCGGCGGCGTCGACGGCCTGCTCGAGAAGTTCCCGGCCATGGCCCAGACGCCGGCCGGCGCGAACCAGCGGATCGTCGCGATGAACGACGACCTCGTCCTGTCCTTCGGCACCAGGACGCCCGCGGTGCTCAACGCGCTCGCGGTGGCCCTCTACGCCCCCGAGGCACTGTGACGCTCACGGCGGAGCGCCGGCCGAGGGCCGAGCGGCTCACACCCGATTTCGGCCCCGCGCGGACGACCGGCGGGACCCACCGCATGCTGACCGGTGGACTGCTGGTCGCCGGGCTGGCGGTGGCGCTCGGTG
>NZ_JAALDX010000430.1 GCF_014145095.1 Dietzia sp. SLG310A2-38A2
GCCGTCGCCGTCCGCGCGTACGAGTACGTGGACGTCCCGGGGGGCTCGGGCGCGCCGCTCGGTGCCGCCGCGGTCGAGGGTGTCGAGCCCACCTGGGACGCCGAGCGCTGGCGCGGGTGGCTCGAGGGCCTGGTCACGGACTGAGCCGGGGGTAGCCCCCGAAGGGCGACGAAACATTGACGTCTGGTGCGACGATGTCCACCGAGACAGCAGTACTGTGTCGAGGAGCACCAGCCGTGCGCCTACCGCGAACGGCACATCGCACGGCCTGCACAGCGCATGAACCGCACACCGACGAGGAGCACCATCTGCCATGGCGGATTCCAACGACACCGTGACCATCGCGACCAGCGAAGGCGCGCCCGGCACGACCCTCCTGGGCATCGGCGCCTACCGTCCACGTCGCGTGGTGAGCAACGAGGAGATCTGCGAGAAGATCGACTCGACCTCCGAGTGGATCTACGAGCGCTCCGGCATCCTCAACCGCCGCGTGGCGGAGCCGGACGAGGGGATCGTCTCCATGTCGAGCGAGGCGGCCAAGAAGGCCATGACCTCGGCCGGCATCGATCCCGAGCTCGTCGACGCGGTGATCGTGTGCACCTCCACCAATTGGACCCAGGTGCCGCACGCGGCGCCGCAGGTGGCCACGGACCTCGGCCGGAACGGCATCGCCGCGTTCGACCTCACCGCCGGCTGCGCGGGATTCGGCTACGGACTCGCAGTGGCGACCAACATGATCCGCGGTGGCGGCGCCCGGTACGTCGTGGTGGTGGGCGTGGAGAAGATGAGTGACGGCATCGACTACACCGACCGCAACATCTCGTTCATCTTCGGCGACGGCGCCGGCGCCGTGGTGGTGGGCCCGTCGGAGACCAACGACGTCAGCCCGGTGGTCTGGGGCTCCGACGGCGAGAAGGGCGACGCCATCCGCCAGACCAAGGACTTCAAGCAGTACGTGGACGAGGTCGACGCCTCTGCCGCCGCCGGGGGCGAGGAAGCCGTGATCCAGCCGTTCCTGACGATGGACGGTTCCAAGGTGTTCCGCTGGGCCGCCGTGCAGGTGTCCAAGGTGTGCGCGCAGACGCTCGAGACGGCGGGCGTGACGGCCGAGCAGATCCAGGCGTTCATCCCCCACCAGGCCAACGGCCGCATCAACTCGGCCATGGCCAAGCACCTCGGCCTCCCCGACTCGGTGGCGATCGCCAACGACATCGAGCAGACCGGCAACACCTCGGCGGCCTCGATCCCGCTGGCCATGGAGGCCATGCTGCGTGACGGTGAGGCCGAGCCGGGCCAGATCGCGCTGTGCATCGGCTTCGGCGCGGGACTGTCCTACGCCGGCCAGGTCGTGCGCCTGCCGGCCGCGCCGCCCGTCGACTGACAGGCCC
>NZ_JAALDX010000431.1 GCF_014145095.1 Dietzia sp. SLG310A2-38A2
TGGGCGAGATGGGGGTGGGCGGCACGGGCCTAGGCGCCCGGACCCACGTTGCGGGACTCCCGGGTGCGCAGATGTCGCACGTAGGAGTCGGGGGCACCCGCGCACTCGGCGGCATCCGCCAACAGGCCGAGGTAGCGCGCCGACGGCAGGCCCCCCTCGAAGGCGTCCATGACGTACAGCCAGACCAGCTCGGTGCCCTCGGCGGCGGTGGGGGAGGGCGAGGCGACCGCGAACTCGGACTCCTGGGCGCCGACCGGGGGGCCTGGGGGGACGGTGGGACGCCGCTCCACCCGGACCCGGATCTTCCGGGCCGGGATCAGGTCCGTGCCCTCCCATCTGTCCAGAGCGCGGGCGTCGTCGTCGGGGACGTCGTAGAGCACCACGAACACCCTCGAATCGGGGTCCTCGACCACGGTGGCCACGGCACCCTCCCACGTGGGGTCCTCGCCCGCGAAGGTCAGGCGCCAGCCCTCCAGCCAACCGGTTCCGGCGAACGGGGAGTGCGGCGCGCGGGCGTTCATCTGTTCGGGATGCATGTTGGTCCCGTACGCGGCGTAGAGAGGCACGGCGACCAGAGTAGTCCCTCCGCCGGGTGTGGCCCCGGCGTCCTCCGGCCGCGTGCCGCCGGTTCGACTACCGTGTACGGCGGACGCGACGCGGTCCACCACAGTGGCCCGCGGCGCCCGGCCCCGACCCCGTGACCCGTGGAGGACCACCTGTGACCCAGCGCATCATCATCATCGGCGGCGGTCCCGCCGGTTACGAGGCCGCGCTGGTGGCCGCGCAGTACGGTGCGGACGTCACGATCGTGGACGCCGAGGGGATCGGCGGCAACTGCGTGCTGACCGACTGCGTGCCGTCCAAGACGTTCATCGCCACCACCGGTGTACGCACCGACATGCGCCGCGCCGAGGAGATGGGCGTCGAGATGCACTTCGACCCCACCGCGTACCGGCTCGGCCAGGTCAACGGTCGGGTCAAGTCGCTGGCCCGCGCCCAGTCCGCCGACATCAGGTCCCAGCTCCAGCGCGAGGGCGTGCGCCTGCTCTCGGGGACCGCGCGACTGCACGATTCGCAGCCGGGGATGGCGTCGCACCGCGTCCACGTGTCCCTGGACAGCGGCCAGGAGAAGATCCTCGACGCGGATGTGGTCCTGGTCGCCACCGGATCCAACCCTCGCATCCTCTCCGGCGCCGAGCCGGACGGGGAGCGGATCCTGACATGGCGGCAGCTCTACGACCTCACCGAGCTCCCCTCCCACCTGGTGGTCGTGGGTTCCGGTGTGACCGGCGCCGAGTTCGTCTCCGCGTTCACCGAGATGGGCGTGAAGGTCACCATGGTGTCCAGCCGCGACCGTGTGTTGCCGCACGAGGACGCCGACGCGGCGCTGGTGCTGGAGGAGGCGCTCAGTGAGCGGGGTGTGTCGCTGGTCAAGCACGCTCGGGCGGACGCGGTCGAGCACCACGAGGACGGGATCATCGTCCGACTGGGCGACGGCCGGACCGTCAAGGGATCGCACGCCCTGATGTGCGTGGGTTCGGTTCCCAACACCGGTGACCTCGGCCTGGAGAGTGCCGGCATCGAGGTCCAGCGCAGCGGGCACATCAAGGTCGACCGCGTCTCGCGGACCACCGCGGCCGGCATCTACGCGGCCGGGGACTGCACCGATCTGTTCCCGCTGGCGTCCGTGGCGGCGATGCAGGGCCGGATCGCGATGTATCACGCCCTGGGCGAGGGGGTCAGTCCCATCAAGCTCCGCACCGTGGCCTCGGCGGTGTTCACCCGGCCCGAGATCGCCACCGTCGGGATCTCCCACGCGCAGATCGAGAGCGGCGAGGTCCCCGCCCGCGTCGAGGTGTTCCCGCTGGCGGGCAATCCCCGGGCCAAGATGCGCAGTCTGCGCCGAGGTTTCGTCAAACTCTTCTGTCGGCCCGCCTCGGGTGTGGTGATCGGTGGGGTGATCGTGGCGCCCACGGCGTCCGAACTGATCCTGCCGGTCTCCGTGGCCGTGCGGAACCAGCTCACCGTGGGCGACCTCGCGGGGTCGTTCTCCGTCTATCCCTCGATGACCGGGTCGATCACGGAGGCCGCCCGCCAGCTCATGCGGCACGACGACCTGGACTGATCCCGCGCCGGTGCACCGGCGTGAACCCGCGGATAAGTTTAGGCTAAGCTCACACCCGGTGCCCGTGACGCGGCACCGGGATTGTGAGGGAGGAACCGTGATGATGCGACGCCGCCTGGCAGCGATCGCCGCCGCCGGTTCGCTCGTGGTGGGTCTGGCGGCCTGCACCACGGACGGCGCCGGAGACGACGCGTTGGTGGTCTACTCGGGCCGCAGCGAGAACCTCGTCGGCCCGCTACTGGCCCAGATCGAGGAGAACACCGGCATCGACCTCGAGGTGCGCTACGCGAGCACCCCCGAGATGGCGGCGCAGATCGCCGAGGAGGGCCAGGCCAGCCCGGCGGACCTCTTCTTCTCCCAGGACGCAGGCGCCCTCGGTGCGTTGTCCAAGGAGGGCCTGCTCACCCAGCTCGACGAGGCGACGGTCGCGCAGGTCCCCGCCGAGTACCGGGCCACCGACGGGACGTGGGTCGCGACGAGCCTCCGCGCCCGCGTCCTGGTCTATGACTCCGAGGTGCTCGAGGAGTCGGACGTCCCGGACACCATCGACGTCCTCACCGAGCCCGAGTGGCGGGGCAGGGTCGGCTACGCCCCCACCAACGCCTCGTTCCAGTCGTTCGTCACCGGGCTGCGGGTCGACCGCGGCGACGAGGCGGCCGAGCAGTGGCTCCGCGACTTCCTGGCCAACGAGCCGAAGACCTACGACAACAACGTGGCGCTCCTCGAGGCCGCCGACACCGGTGAGGTCGAACTCGGGCTCACCAACCATTACTACTGGTACAACACCGCCCAGGAGAAGGGCGAGGAGAACATGCGGGCCCGGGTCCACTACCTGTCCAAGGGCGACCCCGGAGCACTGGTCAACGTGGCCGGCGTCGGCGTGCTGGCCTCCACGGACCGGCCCGAGGACGCGCGGCGCGTGGTGGAGGAACTCCTCGGCGAGGAGGCCCAGCTCTACTTCCTCGAGGAGGACAGCGAGTACCCGGTCGTGCCGGGCATCACCTCGGAGGCGGTCGGCCTGCCCCCCCTCGAGACCCTCGGCGGCCCCGATATCGACCTCGGGGACCTCGACGGTCTCGAGCAGACCCAGCAGATGCTCACGCGCGTGGGCATGATCTGACGGGTCCGTCATAGACGTCCGTTCCCGTCTCCGTGGCGGTCGCCCCCTCCTCGGGGTGGCCGCCACTCTGGCGTGCTCCGCGGCCCTCATCCCGCTGGTTTATCTGATCATCCGGGCGGGGGAACGGGGTCCGACCTACGCCATCGAGGTGGTCCGGTCCGGTCGGTCCGCCGAACTGCTGGTCAACACCGTCGTTCTGGTGGTCCTGGTCACCGCGGCGAGCGTGGTGGTGGGGGTCGCGCTGGCGTGGTTGACGGTGAGGACGGATCTCCCCGGGGCCCCGGTGGTCGGCGCACTGCTCTGCGTGCCACTGGCGATGCCCTCCTACGTCCTCGGTTACCTGTGGGTCGCGGACTTCCCGCAGTTCCTGGGCCTGCCCGGATCCGTCATCGTGTTGACGATCTCCTGCTACCCGTACGTCTTCCTCCCCGCGGCCGCGGCGCTGCGGGCCGTGGACCCCGGGCTGGAGGAGGTGGCCCGGACGTTGGGGCGCGGATCGGTCAGGGCCGTACTCGGGGTGACGTTGCGTCAGATCCGCCCGGCGGTCGCGGCCGGCGCGTTGTTGGTGGCGCTGTACACGCTCTCGGACTTCGGGGCGGTGGCCATGCTGCGGTACGAGGCGTTCACCGTCGGGATCTACCACAGTTACCGCGCCTCGTTCGACAGGGTTCCCGCGGCGGTTCTGGCCTGCGTGCTCATCCTGGTGGCGCTCGTGGTGATGGTGGGTGAGCGGCGGGCCCGGCGGGGTGAGGTGGCCAGGGTCGGCGCCGGAGTGGACTCTCTACCCGACCGGGTCCCGCTCGGACGGTTCAGAACGCCGGCGATCCTGGTCGTCGGGTTCGTCCTGGCCGGTGGCGTCCTCGCCCCGCTCGTCGGGCTGGTCCGGTGGGTGCGGGCGGCCGCCGAGGTGGACGTGTCGTGGGGCCCGGTCCTCGCGGCGGCCA
>NZ_JAALDX010000432.1 GCF_014145095.1 Dietzia sp. SLG310A2-38A2
CACCGGTGAACCCGGGCGCCGGCGAGGTCGAGGAGGGTGCGGCCGCAGGCGACGGCGCCGCAGAGGACGCAGGCGACCGCGCCGAAGGAGATGTCGAGGAGTCCTGATCCCCGAGTCGGCCCGGCAGCGGGTCAGGGCCGGTCGTACCTGATGTTCTCGCGCGGGGTGCCGACCGCGACCATCCCGCGGACGGTGGCGCGCAGCATCTCCGGTGACCCGGACAGCAGCACCTGGCGATCCGCCCACGAACCCCAGCCGGTCACCGCGTCCACCAGCGTCCCGGTCTGACGCCGGTGCAGTGTGCGGGGCAGCTCCTGACGCGCGCCGGCCCACCACGGGTCGGTGTCCTGCTCGGAGACCGGCTGGATGGTGAGCCACGGGGCGGTGGCGGCCAGGTCGACGAGCGTCGGCAGGTCGTAGAGGTCGCCGGGGTGACGCGCGCCGTAGAACAGGTGCACGCGCGGGTTGAAACCGTGGCGCATCATGTCCAGCAACAGGCACCGCAGCGGGGCGATGCCGGTGCCGCCGGCCACCATCAGCACGTCCCGGACGGGTTCGGTGCGGTCCACCTCGAGCAGTCCGAGCGGCCTCGCCAGGACCCACCGGTCGCCCACCCCGACGCCCCGGACCAGTGATCCGCTGAGCGCACCACCGGGGACGTCGCGGACGTGGAACTCGATCTGACCCGCCGGATTGGCCGGGATCGACGGGCTGAGCCGGCGCCACACGCCCGGCGTGTACGGGGTCAAGACGCTCAGGTACTGGCCCGGGTGATAGTCCACCATGACGTCGGAGATCAGCCTGACCACCACGACGTCGCGGGTCGGCCGGAGGACCTCGACGACGGTCGCGCCGACCCGCGCGGGTCCCTGGCCGGTGGCCGCGCCCTCCTGGAGAGCGGTCGACAGCGCCCGGTACGCGGTGCCCAGCGTGGTGGCCAGCCGGTCGTCCCAGCCGCGGCCGGCCAGGTGGCGGAGAGTGCTGGTGAGGGCCTCGCCGAAGCGCTGGTGGTGGCGGGGGGAGAGTTCGAGTTTGCGGTGATCGGCCCCCAGGTGGCGGGCGAACTCCACCACCTGGGCGACCTCGGCCTCGTCCCCGTGGGCGTCCTCGACGGTCTCGAGCGCCCACGACATGGCGCGGACGAACTCGCCGAGTACCCCGGAGGCGTCGCGGGGGAACAGTTCGCGGAAATCCGGGTCGACCTCCCGCAGGGCACGGGCGAACAGGCCGGTGAAGCGCGGGTCGGCGAGGAGGTCGCGGAGTGCCAGCAGCGGGGGAGTGGCCGTGGAGACCGGGACGGGGTCGGTCAGCGGCGTGGCAGTGGGGTCGGCGGCCCGGCCGAGATACGGCGCGAGGTCGATGTCCGACACGAGGCGCTCGACGTCCGTGGCTCGGGAGAAGGCGTCGTCGGCGTCCTCTCCTGGGATTCTGACCACCTCCGCGCCTCCCTACCTGCCGTCGGCGTCTGCCGGTGCCCCAGGATAGCCGCCGGTGCCGCTCCCGGCGGTCAGGAGAACACGGGCAGGGGGTTTCCCGGCTCGGGGAGCGGCACCGGGTTGCCGCTCCAGTCCTGCGGCGCCACGCCGATCCGCATGCGCTGGGGGTGGTACCCGACGGGGATCTGGGCCACCTCCTCGCCGGTCTCGAAGGACAGCACGCTGACCGTGTTGCTCTTGGCCCAGGAGACGAAGCAGTGGTCCCCGGTGAGGTCGGTGGTCACCCAGTACGACTTGAGCCCGGTCGAGACCAGCGGCCCGTGCTGCAGGGTCTCCCGGTCGACCACGGTGGCGTAGTTGCTCATGGTGCCCGCGACGCAGATCTTGGTGCCCTGGGGGTTCATCGAGATGCCGTGGTGGCCGGAGTCCAGCAGGTGCGCCTCCCGCGGCACGTCTCCCGCGGGCGTGATGGGCAGGTCCACGATGCGGGTGATCTTGTCAGCGTCGATGTCGTACTCGATGAAGCCGTGGAAGAACGAGACTTGGAAGTACATGAACCGGTAGTCCGGGGAGAAGGTCATCGGTCGCACCCCGATGCTGAGCTCGGGACGGCCGGCCTCGGCGAGTCGGGCGCGCAGGTCCACGCGCTTGATGATCTGCAGGGTCTCGGCGTCGACGAACTGGAGCACCCGCTCGCCCTTGGTGACGTCGGCCCACGGCTGGTCGAGCGGGGTCCACACGTTGCCGATCGACTCGTTGACGATCTGGGTGCCGCCCTTGATGTAGGCGTTCTCGTGGGCGTTGTCCCCCGAGGGGAAGGTGCCGATCTCCCGGCCGGTGGCGGTGTCCAGGACGTGGACGAGCTTGGCGGTCGACGCACTCACGGCGACCTGCGACCCGTCCGGGCTCACCGCCATGTGGTCGGAACGGAAACCCTGGACGGGGAAGCGCCAGGCGATCTCGCCCGTGACGATGTCGATCGAGACCACGTCGGCGAAGCTCGGCCGGGACACGATGAGGTTCCGGCCGTCCTTGGTCGAGTACATGTCGTCCACGTACTGGTCGTGGCCCTCGCCGACCATCTGGCGGATGCCGTAGTACAGGGCGAGGCGGGCGGGGTCGCGGTGGATCTCCACCAGGCGCTCGTTGCGGTCCGGGATGATGTTGATCCGCGCGATCCGGTGGTAGTCGCCGTCCGGCTGCACGGCGTCCGCGGTGCCCTCCCAGTTGTTGCCCACCCACAGCACATTGCGTAGGCCCTCGGCCGGGTTCACGTAGGGGGATTCGACGGTGGCGGCGGAGACCGTCGGCGTGGCGACCACTCCTCCGAGGGCGGTGACCGCCGCGAGCGCGAGGGCGCCGGCGGCACGGGCGAGGACGGACGGGCGGTTCACGGCGGCTCCCGGGTACAGCGTTTCTGGACAAGCGTCCGGTTGGCATTTGGGAGTGTACGGAGCCCGGTTCGCTGGGTCAACGGGTCAACGGGACCTGGAGCAGAGGCGGCGGATCCGGTCATCACCGGCCGAGGGTGATGTCCACTCCCGCGCGAAGCTCGTCCTCGGTGTAGGTGAGCTGCCCCCGTCCGGGGATCTCGATCAGGTAGAAGGGCGCCCCCGAGGGGACCGCGCCGAAGTCGAAGGTGAAGGTGCAGGACGAGAGGTCGCCCCCGTCGTAGGCGAGCATGGTGCTGCCGAGGGTGGTCGACACGCCCTCGGACAACGTGATCCGCGTGCCCTCGCCGATGTCCGAGAGGGTGACGGGCAGGTCGCAGCCGGATCCGTCGCCCGAGACCGGCTCCCCCGGGGAGGACATCACGGTGAACCGCCCCTCGACGTCGAACAACTCGCCCGGCGCGCGCTCGGGGGCCTGCCAGGCCTGGGGCGGCAACGGTCCACGAGGTGCGTCGGTGGGGCCGCCGCGGGGGTCGGATCCGGGGCCGGACAGCGCGAGA
>NZ_JAALDX010000433.1 GCF_014145095.1 Dietzia sp. SLG310A2-38A2
GCCTCGCCGGCGCCGGGGCGGCGGCCGCACTCGGCGAGCTGGGCTATCAGGTGACCGCGTTCACGTATCACGACGCGCCGCGGCGCGCGCATTCCGTGGCGGCGCAGGGCGGGATCAACGCCGCCCGCGCGAGGCGGGTCGACGGTGACTCGCTGCACCGCTTCGTCTCCGACACGGTCAAGGGCGGTGACTTCCGGGGCAGGGAGTCCGAGGCATTCCGCCTGGGTGAGGAATCGGTTCGTGTCATCGACCACTTCTCGGCGATCGGCACGCCCTTCGCCCGGGAGTACGGGGGCGTACTGTCCACGCGGTCGTTCGGCGGAGTCCAGGTCTCGCGCACGTATTACTCCCGCGGGCAGACCGGCCAGCAGCTCCAGATCGCCGGATCCCAGGCCCTGCAGCGGCAGATCCGGGCGGGCACGGTGCGGTTGCACACCCGCCACGAGATGCTCGATCTGATCGTCGACGACGCAGGCTGTCACGGGGTCGTGGTCCGCGACCTCGTCACCGGACACATCCGCGCCGAGACCGCCCACGCCGTGGTGCTGGCGACGGGCGGCTACGGGAACGTCTTCCACGACTCCACGCTCGCGGTGAACTCCAACGCCTCGGCCGTGTGGCGCGCACACCAGCGGGGGGCGTTGTTCGCCTCGCCCTCGTTCGTGCAGTTCCACCCCACCGCCCTGCCCAAGGACACCGCCTGGCAGGCCAAGACCATCCTCATGAGCGAATCTCTCCGCAACGACGGCCGCATCTGGGTGCCGCTGCACGCGGGTGACGACCGGCCGCCCAGCGACATTCCCGATTCCGACCGCGACTTCTTCCTCGAGCGGCGCTACCCGGCCTTCGGCAACCTGGTCCCCCGCGACGTGGCCTCACGGGCGATCACGGCGGAGATCCGCGACGGCCGCGGGGTGGGCCCCCGCCACAACTCGGTGTATCTGGACTTCCGGGACTCCCTCGCCCGCGACGGCCGGCAGCAGATCGCCGAACGGTACGGCAACCTCTTCGACATGTACTCCCACGCGACCGGCGAGGACCCGTACTCCGTCCCGATGCGCATCGCGCCCACCTGTCACTTCACCATGGGCGGGCTCTGGAGCGACTACGACCTCCAGACCTCGGTCCCCGGCCTGTTCGTCGGCGGCGAATGCGGCTGGGCCTACCACGGCGCCAACCGACTCGGCGCCAACTCGCTACTCAGCGCCAGCGTGGACGGCTGGTTCACCCTCCCGTACTCGGTACCGGCGCACCTGGCCGCGCGCCTAGGGGACGATCCACCGGACGACGACGACGAGGTGGTCACCACCGCCGTGGGCCGCGCCCGGGCGCGCGTCGAGGCGCTCCTCGCGGTGGGCGGATCCACCGGGCCCGCACACTTCCACCGCGCACTGGGCGAGATCCTCTACGCCGGCTGCGGGGTCACCCGCACCGCCGAGGGTCTCACCACCGCGATCGAGCGCATCCGCGACCTCCGGGCCCGGTTCTGGTCCGACCTCCGCGT
This sequence comes from Dietzia sp. SLG310A2-38A2, assembly GCF_014145095.1. Taxonomy (GTDB): domain Bacteria; phylum Actinomycetota; class Actinomycetes; order Mycobacteriales; family Mycobacteriaceae; genus Dietzia. Next base: position 1,505 of record NZ_JAALDX010000433.1, read on the forward strand.
GACCGGGACCGGAGAGCACCTCAACCAGGTGCTCGAACTGGCCGGCCGGACGGCCGACTACCTGGAGCTGGCCGAACTGATGTGCGTCGACGCCCTGGACCGCGACGAATCCTGCGGCGCCCACTTCCGCGACGAACACCAGTCACCGGGCGGCGAGGCGCTGCGCCGAGACGACCTCTGGCGCTTCGCCTCGGCGTGGGGGTCCCAGGGCGACGACCGGGGCGGCCCACGCACCTTCACCCGCCATGCCGAACCGCTCGACTTCTCCGCGGTCGAGCTCACCACGAGGGACTACCGATGAGATCCACAGCACGAACCACTGCGGGGACCGCCCCGTGAGACTCACACTGCGCGTGTGGAGGCAGGCCGGTCCCGAGGACACCGGTGCCTACGTGGAGTACCACGTTCCGGACGCCGAACCGGAGATGAGCCTGCTCGAGTTGCTCGACTCCCTCAACGGCCGGCTGGTCGACGACGGGGTGGACCCCGTGGCCTTCGACTCCGACTGCCGGGAGGGGATCTGCGGTGCGTGCGGGGTGACCGTCGACGGGCGCCCGCACGGCCCGGCCGAGAACACCCCCTCGTGCCACCAGCGCCTGGACGCCTACTCCGACGGTGACACCCTGCGCATCGAACCGATGCGTGCGGCGGTGTTCCCCGTGATCCGGGACCTCGTGGTGGACCGCTCCGCGTTGGACGGGATCGTCGAGGCCGGGGCCCATGTGTCGCTGCCCGCGGGGACGGCCCTCGACGCCGACGTCACCGCGCAGGGACACGATGAGGCGGAGACGGCACTGGATCTGGCGGCCTGCATCGGTTGCGGTGCGTGCGTCGCGGCCTGCCCCAACGGATCGGCCAACCTCTTCGTGGGCGCGAAGCTGGGGCATCTGGCCCTGATGCCGGTGGCGAGCCGCGAACGCGGTTCCCGGGCACGCGAGATGGTCGGCGCTGCGGATCTGGAGTTCGGCTCCTGCTCCCTCTACGGCGAGTGCTCGAGGGTGTGCCCGGCGGGGATTCCGCTACGTGCGGTCGGCATGGTCAACCGGGAGCGCCTGCGCGCGGTGTTCCGGCGGTCCTGAGCGGCCCGGAGGCGCCCGGCGAGGTCAGCGCATGCGCTGGGAGATCACCTTGGAGATGCCGTCGCCCTGCATGGACACCCCGTAGAGCACGTCGGCCACGTCCATCGTGGGCTTCTGGTGGGTGATCACGATGAGCTGGCTGGTCTCCCGGAGTTGTTCGAACAATCCGATGAGTCGGCGCAGGTTCGTGTCGTCGAGTGCGGCCTCGACCTCGTCCATCACGTAGAACGGGCTGGGCCGGGCCTTGAAGATCGCCACCAGCATCGCCACGGCCGTCAGCGACTTCTCACCACCGGACAGCAGCGAGAGTCGCTTGACCTTCTTTCCCGGAGGCCGTGCCTCGACCTCGATCCCGGTGGCGAGCATATCCGCGGGGTCGGTGAGGATCAGCCGACCCTCACCACCGGGGAACAGCGTGGAGAAGACTCCGCGGAACTCGCGTTCGACGTCCACCCACGCCTCGGTGAAGATCTGCTCGATCCGCTCGTCCACGTCATCGATCACCCCCTCGAGGTCGGCTCGGGCCTTCTTGACGTCGTCGAGCTGGGTGGACAGGAACGCGTACCTCTCCTCGAGAGCGGCGAACTCCTCCAGTGCCAGGGGGTTGACCTTGCCCAGAGTCGCCAGATCCTTCTGGGCCAGCCTGAGCCGACGCTCCTGCTCGGCACGCAGGTACGGCATCGGCGGGGGTGGGGTGACGTCCTCTCCGCGCTCGCGGGCCGCCTCGTACTCCTCGATCTCGAGCGCGGACGGCGGAAGCGGCACCTCCGGTCCGTACTCCGCCACCAGCGCCTCGGGCTCGATGCCGTGCCGTTCCAGCACCGCGGACTCGAGTTCGGAGACCTTGACCTCGAGCTGGGCCCGGACGATCTCGTCGCGATGCGCGGCGTCTCCCAGTCTGGTGACCTCGGATTCCGCTCCCGCCAGCTCGGTCCGGAGCGAGGCCACCCGTGCGGAGGCCTCCGACCGCGCGGACGCCAGCC
>NZ_JAALDX010000434.1 GCF_014145095.1 Dietzia sp. SLG310A2-38A2
GGGAGGTGCCCAGGACGAGCTGTGTGGCGTTGACCCCGCGGGCGAAATCCAGGAGGGTCGCGCGGACGTCGTCACCGGCGACGGTGTGGACCCTGGCTCCGAGGCTCGCCGCGACCTCCCGGACCTCCGGCATGCTGTCGCCGGCGGAGACCAGCCCGTCGCCGCGCAACACGTGCACGATCACCAGCTCGGCCGACGAGCGGGAGGCGATGCGGCTCGCGCGCCGCACCAATGTGAGGGACTCGGGGCCGCCGGTGATCGCCACCACGACCCGCTCCCGCGCCTCCCAGGTGTCGGTGATCCGCTCGGTGTCCCGGTAGCGGCCCAGCGCCTCGTCCACCCGGTCGGCCAACCACAGCAGGGCGAGTTCACGTAGCGCCGTGAGGTTGCCCACCCGGAAGTAGTTGCCCAGGGCGGCGTCGACGCGCTCCGCCTGGTAGACCTGCCCCGCCAGCAACCGGAGGCGCAGTTGCTCGGGACTGAGGTCGACCAGCTCGATCTCGTCGGCCGCGCGGACGACGGCGTCCGGTACCTTCTCCCGCTGCTCCGATCCGGTGATGCGGGAGACCACGTCGTTGAGGCTCTCCAAGTGCTGGATGTTGAGGGTGGAGTGGACGTCGATCCCCGCGTCGAGCAGGTCGGACACGTCCTGCCAGCGCTTGGCGTGCTCGACGCCGGGGGCGTTGGTGTGCGCCAGCTCGTCGACCAGGGCGATCTGCGGCGCCCGCTCCAGGACCGCCGGCAGGTTCATCTCCGTCATCCTGGTCCCGCGGTAGGACACCGTCCGGCGCGGTACCGACTCGAGACCGTCGAGCAGCGCGGCGGTTCCCGCCCGGCCGTGGGTCTCCACCAGGCCTACCACCACGTCCTTGCCCTCCGCGACCAGGCGGTGGGCGCGGTCGAGCATCTCGGTGGTCTTGCCCACGCCGGGGGCGGCCCCGAGGTAGATGTGGAGCCGCCCCCGCGTCGATCCGGACATGATCTGACCCTATCCCTGCGTTCCCTGGCCCTGCGTTCCCTGGCCCGGCGCTGCCTGGCCGGGCTCCGCGCAGCCGGGAGCCGTGAGGCCCAGCGCCACGTTGAGCTCGGTCACCCGCACCCGCGGCTGGCCCAGGAACCCCAGCTGGCGCCCCTCG
>NZ_JAALDX010000435.1 GCF_014145095.1 Dietzia sp. SLG310A2-38A2
CCGGGCGGAGTGTCACCACCCCGGCGCGGACACGGAGCGGGCCGGCCTCGAGCGGCCACCCGGGGTGGGCCACGGCGTCGCTCGCGAGGACGTTCCACATCGGCTTAGCCGCGCTGGGCGAGGAACATCACGTCCACCTCGTCGCCCGCCCGGACGGCCGAGACGTCGGGGTCGATCACCACGAGGCAGTTCGCCTCCGCGAGCGAGGCCAGCAGGTGCGTGGAGGACCCCTGCGCGCCGCCGAGGGCCCGCACCAGGTACTCGCCGGTGTCGGTATCCCGCATGAGCTGGCCGCGCAGGTATCCGCGCCTGCCCTCCACCGAGGAGATGGGGGCGACGGTGCGGGCGCGGACCGTCCGGCGCATGGGCTGACGCTTGCCCAGCGCGATACGGATCAGTGGCCGAACCATGATCTCAAAGACGACGAGTGCGCTCACCGGATTGGACGGCAGCAGGAAGGTGGGGACCTCGTCGCGCCCCAGCCGTCCGAAGCCCTGCACCGACCCGGGATGCATGGCGACGCGGTTGACCTCGATCTGCCCGAGCTCCTCCATGACCTGGCGGATCCGCGTGGTGGCCTCACCACCGGCCGCGCCGGAGACCACCACGAGCTCGCTGCGGACCAGCTGCCCCTCAAGGACCTCGCGCAGCCTCGACGGTTCGGTGCTGGCGATCCCCACCCGGTGCACGTCCGCCCCGGCGTCGCGGCCCGCCGCGGTGAGGGCGTAGGAGTTGACGTCGTAGACCTGGCCGGTGCCGGGGTTGCCGTCGACGTCGAGGAGCTCATCGCCCACCGAGATCACCGACATGCGCGGCTTGGGGTGCACCAGGACCTTGGCCCGCCCCACGGAGGCGAGCAGCCCCACCTGCGCCGGGCCGATGATGGCCCCCGCCCTCACCGCGACGTCTCCCGGCTGTACGTCGTCGCCCACGCGGCGGACGTAGTCACCGCTGCTCACGCCGCGGGTCGGGGTGATGCGCTGGCCCTCGGCGACGGCCCAGCCGACCGGGAGCACTGCGTCGGCCAGCGTCGGCAGCGGTGCCCCGGTGTCCACGCGGACGACCTGGCCGGGCTGCAGCCGGGTCGGTTGACGGGATCCCGCGGTGATCCTGCCGACGACGGGCAGTCCGGCAGGCCCGCCTGACGCGTCCCCGGACTCATCGACCGGGCCGCCGACCCGGATGTCGACACTGCGTACCGCGTAGCCGTCGATCGCGGATTGGTCGAACGAGGGCAGCGGGCGCTCGGCCACCACCTCCTCGGCACACAGCAGCCCCTGAGCCTCGGAGATCGACACACGTACCGGTCTCGGGGCGACCGCGGCCGCCGTCACCAGGGCGAGCTGTTCCTCGACGGAGCGCACCAGGTGTCCCCTTCCCGTACGAAAGTCGCTGACCGTGCGGCGGTGTCACGCCACAGCGGGCGGACCGACCACCGGGTCCCTGTGGGAGAGGGTAGCGCCCGGACGGCTTCATTCCCCGGCGACGCCGCCGTCAGCGGCCGAGCCGGCCCTCCAGCCACTCACGGAGCTCGTCGGCATAGGCCGGGTTGTCGAGGGCGAAGTCCACGCAGGCCTTGATGTAACCCCCGGGATTGCCGAGATCGTGCCTGGTGCCGTCGTGGACCACCACGTGGACGGGATGCCCCTCGTTGATCAGCAGGTCGATCGCGTCGGTGAGCTGCAGTTCCCCACCGGCGCCCGGCTCGATACGCCGGAGCGCGTCGAAGATCGCCCGGTCGAGCACGTACCGCCCGGCCGCCGCGAGGTTGGATGGCGCGTCCTCGGCGGCCGGCTTCTCGACCATCCCGAGCACCTTCTTCACCGACGGATCGTCGGTGTCCGAGACCTCGAATACCCCGTAGGAGGAGACGTCCTCCGGGCTCACCTCGAACGCGCACAACACACTGCCGCCGCGGTCCGCACGGACCTGAGACATCCGGCCCAGGATCCCGAACGGCAGGACCAGGTCATCGGGCAGGAGCACGGCGACGGCCTGCTCCTCGTCACCGAGCACCGACTCGACCTGCGCGACCGCGTGCCCCAGGCCCAGCGGCTCGTCCTGGCGCACGTCCACCACCTCGATGAGCCCGGGGGCGCGCTGGACCTTGTGCAGCAGGACGTCCTTGCCGCGGTCGGACAGCGTGTCCTCGAGAACCTGGTCCTCGGAGAAATGCGCCATCACGCCGACCTTGCGCTCGGAGGTCACGATCGCGAGCCGACCCGCTCCCGCCTCGGTCGCCTCCTCCGCGATGAGCTCGATCCCCGGGGTGTCCACCACGGGCAGCAGCTCCTTGGGAACCGTCTTGGTGGCGGGCAGGAACCGGGTCCCGAGGCCGGCGGCCGGGACGACCGCGGTCCGGAACTGCGAGTCGGGCGAGGCGTGGGACGTCATGCCGTACACCATAGACGGCGGACCGAGCAGCGACCTCCGCACCACTGACGGCACACTGGGGTGATGGATCGGGACAAGTCCGCGATACGCCGTGCGGTCCGCGTGCGCCGCGCGGCGATCCCCGCGTCGGTGCGCGACGAACGGGATCGGGAGATCCGCGAGCACCTGGCCTCCGTGGTGACGGAAGGGATGCTGGTCTGCGCGTTCGTTCCCGACGACGACGAGGCCGGCGGACCGGATCTGCCGGAGGCGCTCGTGCTGGCGGGGGCGCAGGTGCTCCTGCCGGTCTCCCCCGCTGTGGGGCCGCTCGGCTGGGCGGCGTACGCCGGGCCGGCGGACCTGCGGCCTGGCCGGTTCGGCATCCCCGTACCGTCCGCGGCGCCGGAGGGACCGGACCGGATCGCCGACGCCGATCTGGTGCTGGTGCCCTCGGTGGCCGTCGACCGCACCGGCACCAGACTCGGCCGAGGGGGCGGGTATTACGACCGGACGCTCGCCCTGGCCCGGCCGGACACCCGGTTGCTGGCGGTCCTGGATCCGGAAGACGTGCTCGACCATGTCCCGGCCGAGCCGCACGATCGACCTGTGACCGGGGTCGTCACCCCTCACGGAGTCCTCGACTTTTAGTACCTGGCACTCGGGAGGGTAGAGTGCCAGTCGATATCCGACTCTGCCCCGGAGGCCAGATGCCCACCTATTCGTACCGGTGCCGCGACTGCGACGTCGCCTTCGACATCCAGCAGTCCTTCACCGAGGACTCGCTCACTGTCTGCCCGCAGTGCGACGGCGGGCTGCGCAAGCTGTTCAACACGGTCGGCGTGGTCTTCAAGGGTTCTGGCTTCTACCGCACGGACAGCCGCGCCGCCGGCTCGGGTTCGAGCACCGGGGGCGGCTCCGGGAAGTCGTCGTCCAGCTCATCCGACTCCGTTTCATCCGGTTCCGGTTCCGGTTCCGGTTCGGGCTCGTCGGCGGGAGCGACGTCCGGCTCGAGCTCGTCCGGCTCGGGAGCGTCGAGTTCGAGTTCGAGTTCGTCGTCGGGCTCGAGTTCCTCGTCGGGCTCGGGTTCCTCGTCGGGCTCCTCGTCCAGCTCGTCGTCCGGCTCGTCGTCCTAGCGGGTACCCGACCCCTTCTCTCCACAGGGCCCCGCTCCTCCACAGGCACTCGTCCGGACTCCGGCACGCGGCCCGGCGGCCTCCCGTCGTCCCGATACCGTCTCCTCGACACCGCGCTCACCGGCAGCGTGCCGACCGACGGGGGACCCAGATGCGCCGACTCCTCACGTCTCCGACGGCCCCTAGGGGGTGGCGGCGTCGACGTGCCGCCCGGATCGCGCTGGCCGCCGCGTTGGTGATGGCCGCGCCCTTCGCCGGACGC
>NZ_JAALDX010000436.1 GCF_014145095.1 Dietzia sp. SLG310A2-38A2
CCATGTCCTCGACCAGCGCCCGCGCCTGGGCCTCCACGCGGTCGACCTCCTGGGTCGGGGCGTCCTCCCCCAGCCCGAGGGCGCGGCGCAGACCGGGAACGGCGCCGAACTCACCGCCCCACACCTGGGAGGCCCGCAGGATGGCGAGCACCAGGTTCACCCTCGCCTCGCCGGCCGGAGCCTGGCCCAGCACGTGCAGGCCGTCGCGGATCTGGACGTCCTTGATCTCGCACAGCCAGCCGTCCACGTGGAGCAAGAAGTCGTCGAACTCCTCGTCCCCGGGCTGCTGCTCCAGGCCCAGGTCCTCGTGCATGTGGGCCGACCGCATGAGGGTCCAGATCTGCGCGCGGATGGCCGGCAGCTTGGCCGGGTCCATGGACGCGATGTTGCCGTACTCGTCCAACAGTTGCTCGAGGCGGGCGATGTCGCCGTAGGACTCGGCGCGGGCCATCGGCGGCACCAGGTGGTCGACGATCGTGGCGTGGGCCCGGCGCTTGGCCTGGGCGCCCTCCCCGGGGTCGTTGACCAGGAACGGGTAGATCAACGGCATGTCGGCGATCGCCGCGTCGGTCGCGCACGCCGCCGACAGCGCGGCGTTCTTGCCCGGGAGCCACTCCAGCGAACCGTGCTTGCCGATGTGGACCAGCGCGTGGGCGCCGAAACCCCGCGCGAGCCACCGGTAGGCGGCCAGGTAGTGGTGGGAGGGCGCCAGCTCGGGATCGTGGTAAATCGCCACCGGGTTCTCACCGAACCCGCGGGGCGGCTGGATCAACAGGACGACATTGCCGGCCTGGATGGTGGCCAGGACGATCTCGCCGGCGTCGTTGACGAACAGCTGACCGGGAGCCTGCCCCCAGGCCTCGGCCATCTCCGAGCGCAGCGACTCGGGCAGGTCCGCCGTCCAGCGGAGGTAGTCGTCGGTGGAGATCCGCACGTGACTGTCGGTGAGCTGGGCGTTCGTCAGCCACTCCTCGTCCTGTCCGCCCGCGGCGATCAGGGCGTGGATCAGGGCGTCGCCGGCGGCGGTGTCGTCGGCGTAGTCCCCGGTGGTGTCGAGGAACCGGGCGATCGGGCCGTCGTCGGGGCCCAGGTCGTAACCCTCGTCGCGCATGCGGCGCAGCAGTCGGATGGTCGAGACCGGGGTGTCCAGGCCGACCGCGTTGCCGATCCGGGAGTGCTTGGTCGGGTAGGCCGAGAGCACCAGGGCGATCCGGCGGTCGGCCGCGGGAACGTGACGCAGCCGGGCGTGCGAGACCGCGATCCCCGCGACGCGGGCGCAGCGTTCGGGGTCGGCGACGTACCGGGGCAGCCCGTCGGCGTCGATCTCCTTGAAGGAGAACGGCGCGGTGATGATCCGGCCGTCGAACTCGGGGATCGCGATCTGGTTGGCCGAGTCCAGAGGATTGACGCCGTCGTCGGAGGCCTCCCAGTCCTCCCGACTCCACGTCAGGCACAGTCCCTGCAGCACCGGGATGTCGAGCGTGGCGATCCGTTCGACGTCCCACGTCTCGTCCTCGCCGCCCGCGCTCACCGCTCCGGGCGTGGTTCCGCCGGCGGCCAGGACCGTGACGATCAGCGCGTCGAGCGTCCCGAGTGCGTCGAACAGCTCGTCGGGCGCCGACCGCAGGGACCCGGCGAACACGGGCACGCCCACGGCCTGCCCGGTGGCGTCGATCGCGTCGGCGAGCGAGTGGGC
>NZ_JAALDX010000437.1:0-2978 GCF_014145095.1 Dietzia sp. SLG310A2-38A2
TGCCGGGGCACCGGCCCCCGGGATCACGATCTCGGGCAGTCCCGGGACGTTGAGCGTGAGCGGACCCGGCGCCCCGGGTGCCGGAGCGGGCTGCGCGGGGGCTGGGGCGACGCTGGGCTGGGGAACCGCCTGCTGGGTGGCACCCGTCCCACCGGTGTTCCCGGTCCCTGTGCCGGAGGACTCCCACTGGGACGCGCCGGCCTGGCCACCGATGTACCCGGGGGACGGGAAGCTCTCCCAGTCGGTGCCGGACAGCGCGCCGTCCATCGCAGACTTCCAGATGTCCGCGGGGAGCCCGGAGCCGTACATCGTCCCGCCCCACGCGTTGAGCAGCGGTTCGTTGTCGTCGGTCCCCACCCACACCGCCGTGGCGATGGACGGGGTGTAGCCCACGAACCAGGCGTCCTTGTTGTAGCCGGTGTCGCCGAGCTGGGTGGTGCCGGACTTGGCGGCCGAGGGACGACCGCCCGCCAGGGACTTGCCGTTGGAGTAGGCGGCGATCGGCTCCATCGCGGAGGTGAGGTTGTTGGCCACGTCGGCCTCGACCACCCGCTCACCCTCGGGGGCGGAGTTGTCCAGCAGGACCTCGCCGTCGGCCGTCTCGACCTTCTCGATGAAGTGGGTCGGCCGGTGGACGCCCTCGGCCGCGAAGGTGGCCAGGCTCGTGGCCATGTCGCGCACCCGGATCGGGTACTGGCCCAGGATCAGGCCGTCATAGGGGTCCTCGCCCTGCTCGGTGAGGGTCTCCCACGGCAGTCCGGGGATCTCCTTGGCGACGCCTGTGCGGTGGGCCATCTCCCGGACGTCGTTGGCCCCGTCGTCCAGCATCCGCTGCAGGCGGATGAACGAGGTGTTGAGGGACATCTTGAGCGCCATCGCGACCGAGCACGACCCGCAGGATTGGCCTTGGACGTTGGTGACGGTGACGTTTCCGGTGGTCACGGGCGCCGAGGAGATCTGGGTGCCCAGTCCGATCCCCTGCTCGAGGGCGGCGGCCACGCCGAAGATCTTGAAGGTGGAACCGGTCTGCAGCGGGGCGTTGGCGTAGTCCCAGCCCTCGGCGTCCTCGCCGCCGTAGTAGCCGATCACACCGCCCGTGCGGGGGTTGATGGAGACCACCGCGGTCCGGTTCTCCGGCCTCTCCCCCTGCATGTTGGTGCGGGCGGCCTCGACCACCGCGTCCTGGGTGGCGGGGTCGATCGTGGTGGTGATCTTGAGCCCGCGGGTGTTGAGCATCTGCTCGTCCAGGCCGGCCATCGCCAGCTCGGCCAGCACCTGGCGACGGATCGCCCCGTTGGTGGGGTCGCCCACGTTCTGGTCCACCGCCTGCGGGTCCTCCACGACCTGGGGGAACACCGCCATGCCCCGCTGCTGGGCGTCGATGGCACCCATGTCCCGCATGCCGTCCATCACGTAGTTCCAGCGCCCCTCGGAGGCGGCGGCGTTGTTGAGCGGGTCCAGCGCGGACGGCGACTGGATCACCCCCGCGAGCAACGCGCCCTCCTCCACCGTGAGGTTCTCCACCGGCTTGTTGAAGTAGGCGGTGGAGGCGGCGGCGATACCGTAGGCCCCGCGGCCGAAGTAGATGGTGTTGAGGTAGGCCCCGAGGATCTGGTCCTTGGACCACTCGTTGGTCATCTTGGCCGCGATGATGATCTCCTTGGCCTTGCGCTCATAGGTGGGAGCGTCGCCGACCATGGTGTTCTTGACGTACTGCTGCGTGATCGTGGACCCGCCACCGGCGCTCGACTCGCCGGTGACCTGCCCGATCACCGCGCGGCCGATGCCCGTGGGGTCGTAACCCTCGTTGGTGTAGAAGCTGCGGTCCTCCGCGGCGATGACGGCGTTGCGCACGTGCACCGGGATCGCGTCGACCTCCACCAGCGTGCGGTTGCCCTCCGGCGGGACGATGCGCCCGATCATGGTCGTACCGTCATTGGTGTAGATCTCGGAGATCTGGTTGGTGGCCACGCTGCCGGGACGGGGGATCTCGGTGCGGTTGTAGGTCACCCCGACGATCACCAGCGGGATCACCAACAGGACGACGACGACGAGGATCAGCGTCGTCCAGGCCGGGTGACGTCGGAACCAGCCGCGCCGGTGCGAGGAATCGTCCCGATCCCCGTCAGATCCCCCACGCGTCCTGTCACTTTGCGACATCTTCTACCCTCCTGCGAGCAGCTCCGACCGGTACGGGCGACCCCCGCTGACGGTGCATTGGGGTCCATTGTGTACGAAATCGGGCTCCACTCGGAACTCGGCGCACCCGGCGAGGGCGCTCAGCGGTGCCGGCGCAGGTCCCGCACCGCGCGGCGCACACGCCTGCCCTCCCCGGAAGCGAGGCCCACCTCATAGGACTCCACCAGGTGGTTCCACGAACAGCTGCGACACACCTCCACCACGTGGACGGTGAACGCGTCGTGGGTCAGGGCCAGCTGCTCGATCTCGTCCGCGCTCCGCGCCGAGCCGGACGCCGCACCCAGGTCGTCACCGAACACCCAGGACACCTCGGTGAGGTTCTCCTTGCGACACACCGGGCACACCGTCTCGGTCTCCACGCCGTGGAAACTCGCCGCACGCAGGAGATAGACGTCCGCGTCGCACACCTCGCGAAGTGCCGAGACACCCTCACGGAGATCCGCCAACACCCCTCGACGCCGCAGGGCGAAGTCCACCACCCGTCGACGCCTGAGAGCGTCGCGGCCGGTGGGGTCCTCCGGTCCCGGCGGGGGGCCGGGTCGCCGGGGGCGGAAGTCGGCGTGGTCCACGGGCTCAGCCTACGACTCGCGCCGGGCCCCGGTGCGAGTCCGGGGCGGGAGTCCGAGGCACGAGTCCGTGGCGACACGTCCTGCCGATGTCACGGACGGGTATATCGGCGCGATACATCCAGAGGTGTACTCTCGGTGACCGTCGCGGAAACCCGCAGGCATGAGACGGCGAGGGGAGGGGTGTAGTGCTCGAACTGGCGATCCTGGGGC
>NZ_JAALDX010000437.1:3158-4829 GCF_014145095.1 Dietzia sp. SLG310A2-38A2
ACATCGTCGAGGACGCCACCGCGGCCACCGCCACGCGTCCGCCGGCCACCGCGCGGCGCGGTCGCAAGACCTACCGCATCACCGCCGGGGGCAAGGAGACGTTGGCCGCCCTGCTCGACGAGCCCGGGGCCTCGTCGTTCAACGACGACGGTTTCGGCGTACACCTGGCCTTCTTCGACCGCACCCCCGGGCCCGCCCGGGTGCGACTCCTCGAGGGCCGGCGGCGGGTCCTCGAGGAGCGGCGCGAGGGCCAACGGGACGCGGCCACACGGACCGGCCCGGCCGAACTGCGCTACGCCCGGCAGCTCACCCTGCTCGGCCTCGAGACCAGCGAGCGCGAGCTGCGCTGGATCAACGAGCTCATCCAGACAGAGAACCCATCACAAGGAGAATCCCCATGACCGACAAGAAGGTGCGCGTCGCGATCGTCGGCGTCGGCAACTGCGCGTCCTCGCTCGTGCAGGGCGTCGAGTTCTACAAGGACGCGGCGATCGACCAGACCGTCCCCGGACTCATGCACGTCAAGTTCGGCGACTACCACGTCCGGGACGTCGAGTTCGTCGCCGCGTTCGACGTCGACGGCAAGAAGGTCGGCATGGACCTCGCCGAGGCGATCAACGCCTCGGAGAACAACACCCTCAAGCTCTGTGACGTGCCGCCGACCGGCATCAGCGTCCAGCGCGGACCCACCCTCGACGGCCTGGGCAAGTACTACCGCGAGACCATCGAGGAGTCCGACGCCGAGCCCGTGGACATGGTCCAGGCTCTTCGGGACGCCGAGGTCGACGTGCTGGTCAGCTACCTTCCGGTGGGATCCGAGGAGGCCGACAAGTTCTACGCCCAGTGCTGCATCGACGCCGGCGTCGCCTTTGTCAACGCCCTGCCCGTGTTCATCGCCTCCGACCCCGTGTGGGCCGAGAAGTTCCGTTCCGCCGGCGTCCCGATCGTCGGTGACGACATCAAGTCGCAGGTCGGCGCCACCATCACGCACCGCGTGATGGCCAAGCTGTTCGAGGACCGCGGTGTCGCGCTGGACCGCACGTACCAGCTCAACGTGGGCGGAAACATGGACTTCAAGAACATGCTCGAGCGCGACCGCCTGGAGTCCAAGAAGGTCTCCAAGACCCAGGCCGTGACCTCCAACCTCGAGGGTTCCCTCAAGGACAAGATCCACGACCGCAACGTGCACATCGGCCCCTCCGACTACGTGGAGTGGCTCGACGACCGCAAGTGGGCGTACGTTCGCCTCGAGGGACGCGCGTTCGGCGACGCCCCCATCAACCTCGAGTACAAGCTCGAGGTGTGGGACTCGCCCAACTCGGCCGGCATCATCATCGACGCCGTCCGGGCGGCCAAGATCGCCAAGGACCGCGGCATCGGCGGACCGATCCTGCCGGCGTCGGCGTACCTCATGAAGTCCCCGCCGGAGCAGATGGCCGACGACAAGGCCCGCGCCCAACTCGAGGCCTTCATCATCGGAGCCTGACCCCCGCAGGAAGAACAGGAACGTATGACCCACACCGCGACGACCCGCCCGCCCTCACCCACCGGGCGTCGCCGTGTCCCGGCCGTCATCGCACTCGCGACGGCGGCCGGGGTCGTGCTCGCCGCGTGTTCGGGGGCGGAGGAGACCGCAGCCCCCAGCTCGCCGACAACGCAGGCGACCACCTC
>NZ_JAALDX010000042.1 GCF_014145095.1 Dietzia sp. SLG310A2-38A2
GATGGGTCAACCCCCGCGTCGCCGGGGCCCTCGAGTACACCGCTGGTGGGGACTCCGCGATCGCCGCGATGCAGTACTCGTTCCTGCCCAGCCCCCTGGCGTTCGTGGCCGACCGCGAGTCGCCGCAGCGCGCGGGACGCGCCTTGTTCGAGGCGGTGGAGCGGGCCGTCGCGGAGGTGCCCGAGGCTCGTCGCCCCGCGCTCGTGGCGTTCGGAGAGAGCCTCGGCTCCTTCGGGGGCCAGACCGCCTTCGGTGGTGCCCAGGACATGGTGGCCCGGACCGACGGTGCGCTCTGGGTGGGCACTCCCAACTTCTCACCGCAGTGGTCCTACCTCACCGCCCACCGCGATGCCGGGTCACCGGAACGACTTCCGGTGGTCGACGAGGGTGAGCACGTGCGCTTCGCCGCGAGCGGACAGGATCTGGATCTCGACGGCGCGCCGTGGTCGACTCCCCGGATCGTCTACTGGCAGCACGCGTCCGACCCCATCACCTGGTGGTCGCCCGACCTCCTGCTGCAGCGCCCGGACTGGCTTCGCGAACCGCTGGGCCCCGATCTCGACCCGGGAGTGCGGTGGACCCCCTTCGTGACGTTCTGGCAGGTCACCCTGGACATGGTGTTCTCCGCGGACGTCCCTGCCGGCCACGGTCACACCTTCGGGCCGGACGCCGCGCAGATGTGGGCCCGGATCCTGGACCCCCCGGGCCGGGCCGACGCCGACGCCGACCGGGTCCACGCCGCGATCGCCGACGGCCGCTACTGACGGGTGGGAGGGCCACCGGCCAGTGGGAGCGCCACTGATCGATGGGACCGCTCCTGACCGGACCCGCCGGCGTGGCTGTTACTCCTGGTCCGCGAACTGCGTCTCGTACAGCTCGGTGTAGCGCCCGCCCGCGGCCAGCAGCTCGGTGTGGGTGCCCGACTCCACCACGCTGCCGCCCTCCAGCACGAGGATGCGGTCGGCGGCGCGCACGGTGGACAGTCGGTGGGCGATCACCAGCGAGGTCCGGTGGGACATCGCCTCGGTGAGGGCATCCTGGACGGCGGACTCGTTGGTGGAGTCCAGTGCGCTGGTGGCCTCGTCCAGCACCACCACGGAGGGCTCCGCGATGAGCAGTCTCGCGATGGTCAGGCGCTGCCGCTCCCCACCGGAGAGGCGGTACCCGCGGTCGCCGATGACGGTGTCCAGTCCGTCGGGCAGCGACCGGACCAGGTCCTCCAGCCGCGCCCTGCGCAGGGCGTCCCACACCAGCTCGTCGGTCACCTCCGGACGGGCGAAGGTCAGATTGGACCGGATCGTGTCGTGGAAGAGGTGGCCGTCCTGGGTGACCATGCCCACCGTCCGGCGCAACGACGACGAGGTGACCTCACGCACGTCGAGGCCGGCCACCCGCACCGCCCCCGAGTCCACGTCGTAGAGCCGCGGTAGCAGCGACGCGATGGTCGACTTGCCGGCGCCGGACGATCCGACCAGCGCGATCATCTGCCCCGGCTCGGCACGGAAGCTGACCCCGTGCAGGACCTCCTGCCCGCCGCGGGTGTCGAGGACGGCGACCTCCTCCAGCGAGGCCAGGGAGACCTTGTCGGCCGAGGGGTAGGAGAACCGGACGTCGTCGAACTCGATGGCGGCGGGACCCTCCGGCACGTCGACCGCGTCGGGGGCGTCCTTGAGCAGCGGGTCCAGGTCCAGGACCTCGAAGACCCGCTCGAAGCTCACGATGGCGGTCACCACGTCCATCGGCGCGTTGGCCAGCGAGGTCAGCGGGCCGTAGAGGCGGGTCAGCAGGAGGGCGAGCGCCACGACGGAGCCGGCGTCCATCCCACCGGTGAGCGCGAACCAGCCACCGACGCCGTAGACCAGCGCGAGTGCCAGGGTCGAGACCAGGGTCAGCGAGTTCATGAACACGCTCATGAGCAGCGCGGTGCGGACCCCGATGCCCCGCACGCGTCCCGCCCGGGAGGCGAACTCCGCGGATTCGGCGTCGGGGCGGCCGAAGAGCTTGACCAGGGTCGCGCCGCCGGCGTTGAAGCGCTCGGTCATCTGGTCGTTCATCGACGCGTTGAGGTCGGAGGCCTCGCGACGGAGCCGGGCCAGGCGCCTGCCCACGTAGCGGGCGGGGAAGAGGAACACCGGCAGCAGCAGCACCGACATGAGGGTCAGCTGCCAGTTGATCCCGGCCATCACGACGAGGGTCAGGATGAGCTGGACGAGGTTGGACACGACCCCGGAGAGGGTGTCCGAGAACGCGCGCTGGGCGCCCATCACATCGTTGTTGAGCCGACTCACCAGCGCACCGGTCCGGGTACGCATGAAGAACGCCACCGGCATGGTCTGGACGTGGTCGAACACGGAACGGCGCAGGTCCAGGATGAGGCCCTCACCGATACGGGCCGACCAGAACCTGGTCACGACGTTGTTGATGGCCTCGACGACGCCGATCAGCGCGATGGCGGCGGCGAGGAGGAACACCACTCGCACCGCGGCGCCGTCCACGATCGCCGTGACCACCCGGCCGGCGAGCAGCGGGGTCACCACGGCGAGGGAGGCGCCGAACACGGACAGGATCAGGAACAGGATGATCAGCCGGGTGTGCGGCCGCGCGAACTGCCCGATCCTGCGGAAGTTCTCGCGGGTGAAGACGCTGCGGTCCATCGAGATGTTGTTGTTCTCGGCCCGCATCAAGGTGCGCATGGCGGCCTGCTGCATCGTCACGTCCGCCACTCCTCCCGCGTCGGAGAGGATCCGACGACCTGTCGGTACAACTGCGCGGGCAGCCCCCTTATTCCGCCTGGGTTCTGCGACCGGACGACCTCGTCGTCGTCCTTTCTGGACAAAATCTGGCTGCATGTCTAGACACGGGCAATGATTTTGTCTAATCTTGTCTCCATACAGTGGCGTAGGCCACATCCACAGTGATCTTTGGAGGTCGTTGACGATGTCCAGTACCGAGTACATCCGCCCCCGGGGCGCAGACGGGCGCCCCGACCGGGACCCCACGACGGATCCAGCCGCCCAGGACACCGCCGCGGTGGGCGACACCACCGACGCCGCGGTCGAGCCCTTCGCGTGGACCGACGCCAAGCGGTACCTGTGGCTGCTCGGACTCATCCCCGCGATGGGTCTGTTCCTGTCGATGCCGATCGTCGCCGGCTTCAACGCCCTCGGCTGGGGCGTGGCGGCCACCGTCGCCTGGTTCCTCCTGCCCTTCCTCGTCTACGTCGCGATCCCGCTCGGGGACCTGGCGATCGGGGCCGACGGCGAGAACCCGCCCGACGAGGTGATGGACAAGCTCGAGGCCGACCCGTTCTACCGGTGGTGCACCTACCTGTACATCCCCTTCCAGTACGCGTCCCTCATCGCGGCCGCCTACCTGTGGACCGCCCAGGACCTGTCGTGGCTGGGCTACGACGGGGGTCTCGGGATCGCCGCCTCGATCGGCGTCGCCTGGACCGTCGCGATCACCGGCGGGATCGGGATCAACACCGCCCACGAACTCGGGCACAAGATCGCCGGCAGCGAGAAGTGGCTGTCCAAGGTCGCTCTGGCCACCACCGGCTACGGACACTTCTTCATCGAGCACAACCGCGGTCACCACGCGCGCGTCGCCACCCCGGAGGATCCGGCCAGCTCGCGGTTCGGCGAATCGTTCTGGGCCTTCCTCCCGCGCAGTGTGTTCGGGTCGCTGAAGTCGGCCTGGCACCTCGAGTCCGAGCGCCTCGGGCGTCTGGGCAAGAGCCCGTGGACCCTCCGCAACGACAACCTCAACGCGTGGCTCATGACGGTCGTGCTGTTCGGCGGTCTCATCGCGGTGTTCGGCTGGGAGGTCGCGCCGTGGCTGATCGTGCAGGCGATCTTCGGGTTCTCCCTGCTCGAGGTGGTCAACTACCTCGAGCACTACGGCCTGAAGCGCCAGAAGACCTCCGCCGGCCGCTACCAGCGCTGCCGCCCGGAGCACTCGTGGAACTCCGACCACCTGGTGACCAACATCTTCCTGTACCACCTGCAGCGGCATTCGGACCATCACGCCAACCCGATGCGTCGCTACCAGGTCCTGCGCAGCTTCGAGCAGGCCCCGCAGCTACCGTCCGGCTACGCCACCATGATGGTTCTGGCGTACGTGCCGCCGCTGTGGCGCAAGGTCATGGACAAGCGCGTCCTGGCCCACTACGACGGTGACATCACCCGCGCCAACATCCAGCCGTCCAAGCGCGAGAAGATCCTCGCACGCCACGGGGTCGATGCGACCTCGGCCGGCTCCACCGCGGTGGCGGAGAAGGTGGTCGTGGACACCGACATCGCCGCCGACCAGATCTCGCCGACCGGCGAGTACGTGTGCCCGAACTGCGGGCACCACTACTCCGAGACCGCCGGCGAGCCGCGTGAGGGTTTCCCCCCCGGGACCCCGTGGTCGGCGATCCCCACCACCTGGCGGTGCTCGGACTGCGGCGTCCGCGACAAGGTCGACTTCCTGCCCGTGAAGTAGCCCTCCACCGCCCTGGGACGGAGATCAGGAACAATGGACCTCATGCCGCGCCGCCCCTCCACCAGTGACCGACGCTCCTCCGGGGATTCCCAGGGGGAGCGTTGGTCGCCTCGCCTCACCGTCTTCGACGCGATGCACGAACTGCTGGAGTCCCGCGACTGGTCGGCCGTGACCATGTCCGACGTGGCCAAGGCCGCGGGACTGAGTCGGCAGACGCTCTACAGCACGTTCGGCAACCGTCAGGGCCTGGCCCAGGCGTACGCGCTCCAGCTGTCGGAGACCTTCGCCGGCGAGATCCGCGACTCCATCATCCGTCATCCCGGGCAGATCGAGCTGGCGCTGAGTGAGGGGATCAACGGCTTCCTGCGGTCCAGCAGCCGTGACCCGCTCATCCGGGCGCTCGTGACCGGGGACATCAAGCCGGACCTGCTGCGGCTGATCACCACCGAGGCGGGGCCGCTCATCGAGCGCGCCACCGAGGTGCTCGTGCCGGCCCTGTCCGAGAGCTGGATGCGGATCGAGGCGAACCAGGCCCGGTTGGCCGCCTCGATCATCGCCCGGATCGGCATCAGCTTCATCTCGCTCCCGCCCGAGGACCCGGACCAGCTGGCCTCGGGCCTGACCGAGGTGATCGCCCCCTATCTGCAGAAGGTCGTGCAGGTCGATCTCCAACACTGACCTGGCGCCGGACCGCGGCGGGGAGCGACGGCCAGGGCAGGCGGGATCGACACGGCACGTGGGGTCGATCAGGCTCCGTCCCCCACGGTCGACCTCTGATCCGGGCGACCCGGTATCGCGACGCTCGCCTCGAGGAAGAGACCGCGGGCCTCGACACACAGCCGGTCGCCCGCGTGGATGGTCGCCTTGGTCCAGGTCTTGCGCCCGTCCACCTCGTCCACCCACGAGCGGAACGTCAGCGGCCGCAGGAGCGGCGTGGGTGACCGGTAGTCGATCTCGTAGTGGGCTGTCATGCCGTAGCGGCCGCCCCAGTGGTTCGCGAAGCCCATCATGTGGTCGATGATCAGCGCGCTGATCCCACCGTGGACGCACCCCGGAGGGCCCTGGTAGGCCAGTCCGAATGTGACCTCCGCCGTCACCGAACCGTCGTCGCACCCGGAGAACCGCACCGGAGGGGCGATCGGGTTCTCCGGTCCGCCCACGGGGTTCGCCCGACGAGACCCGGCACCCGTCCACATCGCCTCCAACCGGCGGGCCGGCTCCGGCACGCGCGGCTCGAGGAGGTCCGCGACCTCGGCCAGCCGGTCCGCGATGTCCCCCAGCTCGACCTCCGAGTGGGCGAGCCCGGCGATCGCCTCGCGCAGTCTGCGCAGCTCCGCCACCGAACGATCGAGGTCCGGATCCGGCGTGGGCAGGTCCGGGACGGGAACGGGATCGAAGCTGTCCCCCAGGCGCTCCCGCATGCTGCTGAGCTGGAAGTCGTCCACGCCCTCAATCCTCGGGAGGGGACCTCGACCGATTTCGGGACTGTCGCTGTCGTTAGCCATACTCTGAAGACTATGTCGACACCCGTCAAAAAGAAGCAGTTCGATCCGTCCACGTACGGCCCCTGGGCTCTGGTCGTGGGCGGCAGCGAGGGAGTGGGTGCCGAGATCGCCTTCCGCCTGGCCGACGCCGGCGTCTCGTCCGTGCTGGTCGCCCGCCGGAGCGGACCCCTCGAGGAGACCGCCGAGGCCGTCCGCGCCCGGGGGGTGGAGTGCCGCGTGCTCTCCGTCGACCTCACCGAGCCCGGTGCCGCCGACGGGATCGCCGCTGCCTGCGACGGCCTGGACGTGGGGCTGGTGGTCCTCAACGCCGGGGCCAACACCTACGGCGCGGAGTTCGCCGAGTCGGACATGGAGCGGGTCCAGCAGGTGATCGACCTCAACATCACCTCGCCGCTGGAGGTCATCCGGAACGTCGCCCCCGCGCTCAAGGCCCGCGGTCGGGGCGGCATCGTGGTCATGGGGTCGATGGCCGGGTACCTCGGCCACGCCGACATGAGCATCTACTCGGCGGCCAAGGCCTTCAGCCGGGTCTTCGTGGAGGGCCTCTGGCTGGAGATGCGCGAGCACGGGGTGGACGTGGTCGAGGTGATCCTCGGCGTGACCCGCACCCCGGCCATGATCCGCGCCGGTCTGGACATGGATCTCCCGGGCATGACCGTGAGCGAGCCCGCCGACGTCGCCGACGAGGTGCTCGCGTCGATCGGCGAGGGCCCGGTCCACGTCTGCGGCGGGGAGGGCAATCGCAAGGGCGTCGAGTTCAGCTCCGGAGTGGATCGCGGCCGGATCGTGGCCGGGGCGCACAAGCGGATGAAGGCCCTGCGCGGCGAGGGCTGAGCGCGCCCCCACCGGCTCCTCACGCCCCCGCCCCCGGGATCGGGCGCGGCCCTCTCAGCCCACTCAGCCTTCGATGGGGCGGTCCCGCTGCGCGTCCGAGATCCCCCTGGGTTCGATGAACAACGCCTCGGCGCGGGCGCACAACGTCTCGCCGGTGTACACGGTGGCGCTGGCCCAGATCTTGCGGCCCTCCACGCGGTCCTGTCGCGCCTCGAACCGCAGTGGGGCGTACAGCGGGGTCGGCGAGAGGTAGCTCACCCTCAGGTCCGCGGTGAGCCCGACGCTCTTCGCGGCGGCGTTGGCCAGGCCCAGCATCTCGTCGAAGACCAGCGCCACGATCCCACCGTGCACGCACCCGGGAGGGCCCTGGTACTCGATGCCCAGCCGCAGATCAGCCCGTACGGTGGCGTCGGGCAACACCACCGGTTCCAGCGGCGGCGAGACGGGGTTGCGGCTGCCGATCGCGGGGTTGGAGGCGAGATGCTCGGGAACGCCCCAGGTCGCGTAGTCCGAGGGGCGCACCATGGTGCCGACGGCCTCGAGATGGTCGGCGAGCTCACGGACGATCCTCACAGCGTCGTGGACGTCGTCGAAGCGCGATCCCGCCACCAGACCCCGCACCCGGCGCAGTTCGCGGGCCAGGTCGGTGGAACCGGAGGCGTCGTCGTCCTGGCGCAGGAACGGGGCCCCCTCCTCTCCGGCCGAGGCGGGATCGGTCGTTCCGAAGGGGCGGTCGTCGGTGGCGGAGGCATCGGTGGTCACGAAAACCGAATCTACTCCGCATTCACCCGGCTACCGCCGGTCACCCTCCCGCCAGGCGGCGCCGGTTCTCCAGGAGCAGGCCGCCGGGTTCGACGAACATGCCCTCGGCGGTCGCGCACAGCCGATCGCCCGCGTGGATGGCGCCGTGCGCCCAGATCTTGCGGCCCTCCACCCTCACCTGCCGGCCGGTCACCACGATCGGCTCGAGGACCGGGGTGGGGCTGCGGTAGTCGACGTCCAGGTAGACGGTCATCCCGGTGGCGCCGGCGTGGAAGTTCGCCCGGCCCAGCACAACGTCGAACAGCAGCGAGACCACTCCGCCGTGCACGCACGCGGGCGGGCCCTGGTACTCCAGACCGAGCGTCGCCTCGCCGCGGAGTGTCCCGTCGGACAGGATGTCGAACTCGATCGGCGGGGCGAGGACGTTGGAGCGACCGACCACCGGGCAGTTGGTGACGTAGTCACCCGTCGACCACGTGACCGCCTGCCTGCGTTCTGTGCTCGCCGACGCGGCCTCCAGCCGGTCGGCCACCTCGCGCAAGCGGGCGGTCAGCGGGGCGAGGTCCGTGTCGAACAACCCTCCGGTGGTCAATGCGCGGATACGACGCACTTGATCCACCAGGGCGAAGAGGCCGGCCTCGTCGTCGTCGACCCTGTCGATCCGGCCCCCGCCACCTCGTGACGGGTCCAATGGACCCGTCTCCACGACGGGTCGTGCCCGCCGCGGGACAGCCACCTGCTCTGCAGCCCCGCCGCTCGGATGATCGGTCACTACCCGGTCCCCTGCGCCGCCCCGCGCCCGGCGCGGCGGCCGAAGAACGACCCGTCGCCCAGGGACGTGCCGGAGATGTAACCCTCGCCGTGCAGGCCGTGGGTGCAACGGCCGGCGGCGAACAGGCCGGGGATCGCCTCACCCGCCCGGTCCAGGACCCTGGACTGCAGGTCCGTGTGCAGCCCGCCCAGGGTGAATCCCTGCGCCTTCAGGGGGAGTCCGTTGAAGGAGTCCGGGCCACCCGCCCCGGTGGGGTAGGCGCCGAACGGTGGCTCGAGCGGGCGGACCCAGCGTGAGCTCTTCCCGAACTGGGGATCCTCGCCGTCGCGGGCACCGGCGTTGTAGCGGCGCAGGGTGTCGGCCAGCGCCTCCGCCGGCAACCCGCAGTCGGCGGCGAGTTCCTCGATGGTCTCCGCGGCGTGCATGGGCTGCATCCCCCACAGTTCGCTCTCCGGGACGTCCTCGATGCCCTTCTCGTCGATGATCACCCACACCGGCGGCCGGCGGTGGTGCACCGCGGCGTGGCAGTACAGGCCCGGGTAGACCTCCTCGTTGATGAAGCGCTGGCCGTCGCCGTCGACGAGCATCGCCCCCACCGCCAGTCGCGGGATGATGAGCATCGCCGTCTCGGTCTGGTGCATGCGGCGCACGGCGGCGCCGATGTCCATGCCCATCTCGATCCCCGAGCCGTCGTCGCGGCCGTCGGAGACCTTGTCCTTGCCCACCTGCTGCGGCGCCCACTGCTCGAGCATGCGGTCGTTGTCCACGAACCCGCCGGTCGCCAGGACCACCCCGCCGGTGGCGCGGTACTCGCGCTCCTCGCCGAACTCGGTCGCCCGCACGCCCGCGACCCGGCCGTCGGCGACGATCAGTGATCGCGCCCTGACGTCGCAGTGCAGCGTCACGCCGGCCTTCTGAGCTGTGGCCACCAGGGCGTCCATCAGCACGTTGCCGGCGAAGTTCGGGGCGGGCGGACGATGCCCGCGGGCCGCGG
>NZ_JAALDX010000438.1 GCF_014145095.1 Dietzia sp. SLG310A2-38A2
CCGCCCGTGGCGGCGGGTGCTCCGGTCACAGGCCTCGGGCAGCGCGCAGGCCCCGAGCTATCTGCCGCAGGCCAACGAGGTCGCGCGCCGGTTCGCGGAGTCGGTGGGCGGGCGGCCGCTCAACCTGTTGCTGGAGAGCGTGGGCGGCAAGTCGATCACCGCGCACGTGCTCGGTGGCGCGTCGATGGGAGAGTCGGCGGCGGACGGTGTGATCGACACCGATCACCGGGTCTTCGGCCATCCCGGCCTGTACGTGGTGGACGGTTCCGCCATCCCGGCGAACGTCGGCGTCAACCCGAGCCTGACCATCACCGCGATGGCCGAACGCTTCGCCGCCCGCTACCGCGCCCGCGTCGCCGCGATCGCCACGACGACCTCCACCGCGACCTCCACCGCGACCTCCACCCGGACGATCGGAGCCCCATGACCCAACTCCCTCCCGCAGGGCCGCCATCCGCCTCTCCCCTGCCCAGCTCACTCGGTGCGCTGCGAACCCTGTTCACGCAGGCGACGCCGGCCGCGACCCTGCCCGCGCCCGGCGACTACCTCGTCACGTATGTCGGCCCCGCGCCGCTCAAGGTGATCGCGCCGCGCGCCATCACGATGGGCGGGATGCCCGGGTGGCGGGGCAAGCGTTTCGCCTCCGACGGCACCGCGGTCAACCTGCTCGATGACGGCCGCGGCTCTCTCCGCGAGGCCCTGCCGATGCGGGCCACGCTGGAGACGTCCTGGCTGGACGGCCGACCGACGATCGTGTGCTCCTACGGCCCCGCAGGGCCGGTGCCGTGGCGCTGGGTCCGCGACGAGTTCCGTGCGCTGGACGACCGCCGGCTCCTGGGGTTGACGTTCGTCGGCGGCCCGTGGTCCCGGATCGCCGCGGCTCCGCTACTGCTCACTCGCAGCTAGCCCGCTGCGCGGTGCCGGATCGTCAGCGGTTCGACTCGTACTTCGCGGCCAGGCGCGAGAGCGTCTCGGTGATCCCCTCGGCGTTCTTCTCCGCCATCCCGACGCGCTCCATGACCCGCCCGATCTTCGACTCACGGTTGTCGAAGCTCTCGGTGACCTCGGTCCGCCCGTCGTCGGTCGGGGTGAACTCCCAGCGCCAGCGGTGCCCGGCGGGGTGGGCCCACTCGACGACCTTGAACTCCGGGGTGTCGACATGCTCGGTCACGGTGGAGGTGATGCGGTACGGGACGCCGTACATCCGCATCTTCGTGGTGAACTTCGCGCCCTCGGACAGGGCGGACGGGCCCTTGACGTTGTCGCGGACCGTCCCCGATCCGTCGACGAGGCCGTGCTTCGCCGGGTCGTCGACCAGCGCGAACAACTCGTCGGCGGGGGCGTTGACGGTGACACGCCGGGCGACGACGCGCGGTCCGCGGTCGACTGTGGTGATGGAGGTCATGGGTGGACCGGTCCTCTCGGAAGACGTCGATGACGGTTCAGGCCACGAGGTGGCTCGGGTCAGTGGGCCTGCCTTCCGACCACCGTACGCCCGAGTTCCGCCATGTTCCCGGCGACCGCACCGAGTCCCGCACCCATGACGAGTCCCGGGGCCAGACCTGCCGGGCCCGCGACCGCGAGCCCGATGATCAGACCGACCCCGGCCCCGTAGACGAGTCCCACACCGACCAATGGTCCGGCCGCGTGCGATCTCATGACCTCACCCTCATGACCTCACCGTAGACCCGGGCGGGACGCCCATCAACGCTGCTCGCCGGAGAGGACTGCGGTGGTACGGCGGTGCGGTGACGAGGCGGTCACGCAGCCGTCTTGCGCCCGACCACCTTGGCGAGCGAGACCGGCTCCGCACCGGTGGCCATGGCGTAGAGGACGATGAGTGAGCCGCCGATGCCGACCCACACCGCATAGGCGGTTCCCACCGACAGGCCCCTCATCGCGCAGGCCAGCCCGGCCATGCTCACGACCAGGGCGACTCCGACCACAACCGACGGATCCGTCTCGCTGACCGACGAACTGCGGCATCATCCCCAGTGCGCCACCCTCCGGACGACCGGACCGAGCGCCCCTCGAAAGGACCCCCATTGATCACCCTCACCGTCCTCTACGGAACCCCCGACGACGTCGAGAAGTTCGACGAGTACTACGACGGGACACACATCCCCCTCGCCCGCGCGGTGCCCGGCCTCGAGGATGCCAAGGTCACGCGCTTCCTGCCCGGCCCGGACGGCTCCGCTCCCGAGTTCCATCTGATGGCCCAGCTGTTCTTCGCGGACGCCGAGGCGATGGGGGCCGCGATGTCCACCGATGAGGGCCGGGCACTGGCGGCGGACGGCGCGAACCTCGGGATCACCCCGACGATGCTCGTGGGCTCCACCGAGTAGTTGCCGGGAACGCGCGGCAGCGGTGGCGTGGGTACGGTGAGCCCACCATGACCCCTCCCCACTCCCCCTCGGGGCCTGCACAGCCCAACCGGGCGCTCGACCGCCCGCTGGCGGTGGTCGTGATCGGCGCCGGCGCGATCGGGACCGCGGTGGCGGAGTCCCTGGAGAACGGCGACGTGCCCGGGGCGAAGCTCATCGCGGTGCTGCGCTCGAGCAGCACCCACGGGGAGATCGCGGC
>NZ_JAALDX010000439.1 GCF_014145095.1 Dietzia sp. SLG310A2-38A2
GCCGTAACCGCTACAGCCTGAACCGGGATCTTCCGCTGCGCCACCCACTCGAACACGACCACATGGTCGGGGATCCTCAGCGTGTTGGCGTCTCCCCGGAGGGACGCCCGCGACGGCGACGCGTGACCCGGCACGCCGGCAGCGCGCGTGCAGGGGCGACCTGAACCTAGTGGGTCTGCTCGGCCGTCGGGTCGGCGCTGACGTATCTCTCGGCCAGCTCGTGGAGCGTCCGCATCACCCGTTTGGCGGGTTCCGACCATGGCATGAGGATCGGGTAGACGTGGAACATCCCGGGTTCCTCGATCGCGCGCACCGGCACTCCGGCGGCCTCGAGCCCGGCCACGAACTCGGCGATACCGTCCCGGAAGATCTCGTCCGCACCCCAACACACGAACGTGGGGGGAAACCATGCCGGGTCGGGCTCGGCGCGCGTTGCCGACACCCGGGCATCGCTGGGCAGAACGCCGCGCAGATAGGGGGCCACCGGCACGTTCCAGGGCAGGATGTCGAGCGGAGCGTTCTCGGTGACCGACGTGTGGTTCAGCTCGAGATCGACCTCCGGCGAGAACAGCGCGACCGCTGCGGGCGCGGGGATCGCCTCGGTGTGCAGGTGGTGGAGCAGGGATGCGGCCAGCCCCCCGCCGCCCGAGTCGCCGGCGACCACCAGATGCCCGGGTTCGGTTCCCCGCGTCAGGAGCCCCTTGTAGACGTCGGTGGCATCGAGCACGCTGGCGGGGAAGGGGAATTCGGGCGCCATCCGGTAGTCGGGGATGAAGATCTCGAATCCGGTGGCGTTGACCAGGGCCGCGGCAAAGGCCGCGTACATCATGGGTGACGTCCCGATGTATCCACCTCCGTGCAGGTAGAGGACCGTTGCGCCGATGGGCTCCTTGCCGGCGTCGTCGTCGATGAACGCGTCGGAGCTGGCCTTGGCTCGACACCACAGGCCCGGCACCCCTCCGATCATGTCCCGGGAGATCTCCACGCGCTCGGAGAGCTGGACCACCGGGGGGACCACGGCGCGGCACACGCCGTCGAGGACCTTCTCCATCGAGCGGAACTCCTCGATCGGGAGCCCCATCGAGTACCCCATGAACGAGCGGAGGGTCTGTCGCGTGACCGCCTGCCCGAGATTGTCGATCACCCCGGCGGGGCCCTTCCACGGACTCTGGAACGGCACGCGCACCAGCCCGTTGGCCATCGAATTGGCCAACCCGACCACGGTCAACGCCGTCACCGGACCGGAGGAGGTCCTCACGCCGTCACGATCCGCCATCACCACGGCTGCGACTCTAGCCGCACCGGCGGAGGATTCCCTGACCGCGACGGCAGCAGCCTCCCGGTCCCGGTGGCCGCCCCGCGGCCCGACCCACGGACCAGCGGGGCTCGTCTAGACCGCCGCGACCTGCCGACGCCGGAACCCGATCAGTCCCACCACCACGAAGATCGCCGCCAGGACGGTGACGATGAGGAACGGCGCCGGGGCGAACTCCTCCACCGGGACGGCGGCGAGATGGCGCAGCGGCGAGAGCGACCGGAGCCACGCGGGGAAGTCCAGCAGGTCGGCGAAGTTGGCCACCAGGAACATCAGCGCGACCACCGCCCAGCCGACGGGCGCCGTCAACCGGGGCGCCCACCCGTAGAGCACCGCACAGACCCCCAGTACCAGCAGGACCGCCGGGGTGGCGCCGAGGTGCGAGCCGATCACCCCACCGACGAGCGAGGTGTCTCCGGTGACCACGGCGGCGGCCAGCGCCGTGCAGACCCCGGTGACCGCCAGGATGAGCACCGCACCGCAGGCCACCACGGCGAGGTGGGCGCCCACCCACGAGATCCGGCTGACGGGCGTGGCCAGGATCAGGTCGGCGCGACCCCTGCCCTCCTCGTCCCGGAGGGACTGCATCGCGTAGACCACGTACGCGGCGGTGAGGACGGCGACGAACGACCCCAGAAAGGCCACGTAGCCGTTGACCAGGCCCTGGGCGCCGAACATGTCCTGCATCGCCTGCGGCATGTCCCCGCTCGCGCTGAGCATGGCGTCGGTGAACGCGCCGTTGACGGTGCCCAGGACGACGATGGCCGCGCCCCACCCCAGCAGGGCACCGCGCTGGAGCCGGGCGGCCAGGCCCACCGGCCGTCCGAGGAACCGGCCGGCGTGGGC
>NZ_JAALDX010000440.1:0-1770 GCF_014145095.1 Dietzia sp. SLG310A2-38A2
GGCAGTCTCCGCACGACCTCCTCGCGCTGGGCCGCGTGCACCAGCGCGGGCTTGGCCTCCCCGAGGTGTTCGAGCACCGGGGTGACCGAGGACCAGAAGCGGCTCAGCGAGCTCAGCCCTTCGTTCTCCGCGCGGGCCTGCGCGCGCTCGGCCCGGGTGTCGTCGGCGCGGGCCGGATGACGGGTGGCGCGCTTACCCTCGATGCGGTCGTCCTTCCGCTGCGAGATCACGTAACCGAGCGCGAACGCGACACTCCGCGGCATGCGGCCGGACAGCAGGACGTCGGCCTCGGGGTAGTCGTCGAGCACCTGCTCGACCGCGCCGGAGAGTTCCTCGACCAGCCGCGCGAACGCACGCCGGTCGATCTGCCGGCCGCTCGCGCCCGGGTACCACCGGCCGGCGGGGAGAGCCCACGGGCGGAGCGTCTCCACTCCGTCGGTAGTGGCGGTGGGACCCACGACGACGACGAGGTCCGCCGCTGTCCGGAGTGGGTGCTGCGCATCGACTTCGGAGACCGCTCCGCCGCCGTCGAACTGGAGCGAGAGCCACACACGACCCACCACGGTCCGGTCCGCGGGCGCGGTTGTCGAGGGCGCGGCTTGTGAGGACGCGGCAGCCGGGCGTCCGGTGCGGAGCGTGACCATGGACAGCTCGGAGTCCGGTCGGCTCCGTCGCGACCGCCACCTACGCTCGGCCCACATGTCGTCGCCGTCGTCGAAGTACACGGTCCGCACCCCCGTGTCCCCTCCGGGCAACCGGCGCCTGCGGGCCTCGGTGGGCAGCTCCGCGAGGTGCGTGCGCTCGCGCAGGAGGGTGTCGTATCCCACGGCCAGAGCTGCGGGGAACGCCAGGTTGGGCGCCAGGACGTAGCCGGTCGCATCGTCGTCGTCGTTCATCGCCCTCTCGAGCTCGTCCGACACGTGGTCCACGGCCCGTCGTAGGTCCACCACGTCGCCGTTGGTGCCGAACCAGCCGGTCGCCGACCGGAAGTCCAGGCTCCGGGCATTGGCCACGTCGACCGCGGCGCGCATCCGGTCCGCGCTCTCGGCCGGGAGCAGCCGCAGGTAGTACAGGGTGCCGTTGTGGGCGATCATCCAGGCGCGGACCGCCATGGCCGTGATGAGCACGGCCAGGGTGCCGACGAACCAGGCGAGGCGGGAGGGGGAGGTGCACTCCGGCGACCACAGGTCCGGCACCGCCGAGATGGTGCAGGCCGCGTCGCGGGTGATGAGATCCTCCGCGACCAGTCCGCCGAACGCCGTGGTCATGGCGACCGTGATCGCGATGAGCGTTTCCAGGATGAACACCGGACGAGGCTAGCGGGGTCCGCCGCGTGCTCATCACCGGCCCGTCTGCGACTCGCCGCGGACCCGCCCGGTCGCTGCCCGAACCCCCTCGGGACGGTTGCCCTCGCGGGTCCGGCGAGAGGTGCGACGACGACGATGCGCCGCGCCTAGAGTGAACGCATGACCAGCCCGGTGTCCCGCGTCCCCCGCCTGCTGATCGTGGTGCTGTCCGGCGCCGCGGCCCTGCTGCTGATGCTGCTTCCGCTCGCCCCGGCCCGCGCCCAGGCTCCGGCCCCGGCCCCGGCGCCGGAGCAGACCGTAACGGTCGGCGTCGGCGTCACCGACCTTGCCGGCGTGCTCTCGGCCGGCGATCAGGACCTCCTGCGTACCGAGACGGCGCTCATCCCGTTCCCGCCCCAGGTGCAGCAGGTCGAGTACCTGGTCTTCGACGACGGCAATGACAATCTCAACGACACGACCGAGC
>NZ_JAALDX010000440.1:1943-3249 GCF_014145095.1 Dietzia sp. SLG310A2-38A2
GTCTGCGCGGCGCTCGACATCTTCGAGGGCGGGCACCTCGATGGCTCACAGGAGGCCATGAAGGACCCGATGCGGCGCGACAACCACGCGGTGGGTCTGCTGGCGGGTGCCCGGGCGGCGGCCGACCCCTCTGTCCAGGCCCCGGAGTCCGAAGGCATGCCGTCCTGGCTGCCGTGGGCGCTGGGCGGGGCGGGGATTGTCGGCGCGGGCGCGATCGGCGCCGCTGTCGCGGGGAGTCGGAAGAAGAAGGCGACGACGGCGAGGGAGCGCTACGACCGGGTCTCCCGCGAGTACGGGCGGGTCGCGGGGGAGCTCACCGGGCTGGACATCCGTGCCAACTCCCTCACCTCCCCGCTGGCCGACGACGAACTGCGGTCCCAATGGGCGGACGTGCGGGATCGCTTCCTGGCGCTGGACACCGTCATGGGCCGGATCGGTGACCTGCGGCCCGAGTCGAACGACGCCGAGTTCCGCGAGAAGGCCGACGACATCGAGACCGCGCACACCACGGTCGATCAGATGGAGACGGCGGAGAAGAACATCGACCAGCTCTTCCGCATGGAGCAGGGTGACGCCGACGTGCGCCGCCGCCAGCTCGGGGAGCTCCACGAGGACATGCTGGCCGCCGCTTTGGGGACGGAGGATGAGCGTCTCGCCGCTGAGGCCAAGGCCCTCGATGCGCGCGCGGACGAACTCTCCCGGGACACGCAGGCGACCGACTTCATGGACCGCTACGCGCGGCTGGTGGTCGACTACCGGCTCGTGGTGGAGGCCATCCGGGCCCGCGAGATGGCGGATGTCGAGGCGGCGGACGACGCGGGGGACCGCCACGCGCCGAGACTGTACGACCGGGACTGGCGCGCAGGCTACGGCTACAACGGCTTCGTGCCGTTCTACGTGGTCTCGAGCTGGCACGCCCACGACGTGCAGGCGGCCCAGGCGGCGAGTTCCACCAACACGAGCTACTCCAACGCTTCGTTCTCCGGGGGCGGCGGGTCGAGCGGCTACTGACCCGCGTCGCGCGCCGGCTCAGCCCTCGATGATCTCGACCGACTCGATCGTGTGCACCGTCCGCGGGGCGCCCTGCGGGCTGCCGTCGTCCTCGATCGCCGTGACGGCGTCCATGCCGTCGGTGACCGTGCCGAAGAGGCTGTAGTCCGGCGGCAGTGAGACGCCGGAGTCGCCGGTGACGATGAAGAACTGGGAGCCGTTGGTGTCCGGGCCGGCGTTGGCCATGGCCATGGAGCCGATCTCGTACTCCCCCTCGGCGGGGAGCTCGTCGGCGAACTGGTAGCCCGGGCCGCCG
>NZ_JAALDX010000440.1:3314-3707 GCF_014145095.1 Dietzia sp. SLG310A2-38A2
CCGCCCTGGATCATGAATCCGGGGATGACCCGGTGGAAGGTGATGCCCTCGTAGTACTTGTGGCGGGCCAGGAAGACGAAGTTGTTCACAGTCTCCGGTGCCTTGTCCTCGAGCAGGTCCACGGTCACCACCCCGGCGTCGGTCGTGATGACGGCGGAGTAGTCGGCACCGGGGGTCAGGCACATCGGCGGGGCGGAGTCGAACGAGGTGATGCGCTCGTCCGTGCCCTCGGCGGGCGGGCACTCGACCGCGTCGGACGAGCCTCCGTCCGACGCCTCGGCCCCGGGCTGCGTCGCGGCGGTCGTGTCGGTGGCCGTCGCGTCCTCGGCGGGCGAGTCGTCGGTGCCGCACCCGGCGAGCGCCAGGGGCACGGACAAGGCGAGGATCCCGAGG
>NZ_JAALDX010000441.1 GCF_014145095.1 Dietzia sp. SLG310A2-38A2
GATCGGCTCCGCCCGCCTCATCGACAACGTCGGCGTGGCCATCGGCACGGGGTTTCTCGCCGCCGCCGAGGCGACCGTCGCCTCCCAGCAGGCCGAGCTGGCCGCAGACTTCCAGGAAGGCCTCTAGATGCAGCGCACCATGCTCCACTCCAAGATCCACCGGGCGACCGTGACCCAGGCCGACCTGCACTATGTGGGTTCCTGCACCATCGACGCGGACCTGATGGACGCCGCCGACCTACTCGAGGGCCAGCAGATCGACATCGTCGACATCGACAACGGCGCCCGCCTGACCACCTATGCCATCACCGGGGAGCGCGGCTCCGGTGTCATCAGCATCAACGGTGCGGCCGCGCATCTCGTCCATCCCGGTGATCTGGTGATCATCATCGCGTACGCGGTGATGGAGGACGCCGAGGCGCGGGCTTACGAGCCGCGCGTCGTGTTCGTGGACTCCCACAACCGGAAGCTCACCGAGGGCACCGATCCGGCGGACGTTCCCGAGGGATCGGGACTGAAGAACCCGCGCGTCCCCGAGCCCGCCACCGTCTAGGTGCCGGGGTAGGGCCGTGTTACTCACCGTCGACGTCGGCAACACGCACATCCGGCTCGGCGTCTTCCCCCCGGACGGCGGGCCGCTCGAGCGCACCTGGAGCATGCGGACCTCGCCCGCGGTGACCTCTGACGAGTTGGCGTTGACCATCCGGGGGTTGCTCGGAGAGTGCGCCGAGCGGCTCTCCGGCATCTCGGCGATGTCGGTCGTGCCCTCGGTGACCGGAGAACTGCGACGGATGGCGACGGACTACTGGCCCGAGCTGCGCGCGGTCGTGGTGGCGCCCGGGGTGAAGACCGGGGTGCCGCTGCTCGTGGACAACCCGCGGGAGGTGGGGTCCGACCGGGTGGTCAACGCCCTGGCCGCCCACACCCTGTTCGAGGGCGCCGTGATCGTCGTCGACGTGGACACCGCGACCACGGTCGACGCCGTCTCCGCGCGGGGCGAGTTGCTCGGCGGGGCGATCGCGCCCGGGATCGACATCTCCGTGGACGCGCTCGCCGAGCGCGCGGCCGCGCTACGCAAGATCGAGGTGGTGCGGCCCCGGGGCGCGCTGGGCAAGAACACGGTCGCCGCGCTGCAGGCCGGGATCGTGATCGGGTTCGCCGGGCAGATCGACGCCCTGGTCGACCGCCTGCGGACGGACGTCGCCGAGTTGGCCGACGCGGCGGTGGTGCTGACGGGATTGCGTGCGGACGTGGTGGCGGAGGAGTCGCGGACGATCACCGACGTGGAACCGGAGCTCGCGCTCGAGGGCCTGCGACTGGTGTTCGAGAAGAACACCTGAATCCCGCCCCGCGCCGGTGGCATGCTGTCCGCCATGGGTGGGATCGGGCGGAGAGAGATCGACGACGACGAGGTGATCCGCAGGGACACCTCCGAGTTCGACCGCGGGGTGTCCTTCTTCGACGCCATCTACGGCTTCGCCGTCACGCTGCTCATCGTGAACGTCGATCTGCCGGAGCCGGAGGCGTGGCAGGACCTCGGCTCCCTGGCGGCATCCGGGCTCGGGCAGCAGTTGACCGGGGTCGCACTGAGTTTCGTGGTGATCTGCGCGCTGTGGCGGGTCAACGTCAGAATGATCAAGGGCCTCACCGGACTAGACGGCCCGATGGTCGTCGGCAACCTCCTGGCGACGGGCCTGGTGATCCTCGTGCCCTTCACCACCGACGCGATCAGCAACCCGGCCACGGCCGATCTCGACCTGCCCACCGCTCTCTACGCCCTCAACATCGCCGGGGTGGCCCTCGCGCAGGCCGCCGTGTACCAGCGTGGACGCGCGGTCGGACTGGAACGCCGTCCCACGTCGGCGAAGGAGAACCGCATGGTGCTCCTGGCGGCGACCGCCACCCCGGTGGTGTTCCTGGCATCGGTTCCCGTGGCGGTGACGATCGGCGCGGGGACCGCCCAGCTGATGTGGGTGTTGTTGGTCGTGCTGCTGCCGTTGACGGGTGGCCTCGCGAACCGGGCCAGGGGGACCTGACGGCGCAGCGGGGTCGGGCTGTGCGTGGGGTCAGGCTGCGGGCGGGTCAGGCCGCGGAGCGATAGCTCGTCATGGAGACCGACCCCCAGGCGTACCCCTTGCTGAAGGCGTCGAGCTTCTCGCCGGATCCGGCTGCCATCCCCGCCGCGTAGAGCAGGGGCAGAAAGTGGTCGGCACTGGGTACGGCCAGTCGGGCGTCGGGGTGCTCGACCAGTGAGAGGGCGTCCTCCGGTCGCTCGGTGAGCAGCTCCTGGGCGTGGTCGTCGAAGCGGTGCGCCCAGTCCGTCCCCGAGTCGCCGCGGGAGGGGTCCGCGGCGGCCAGGTTGTGCACCACGTTGCCGCTGGCCAGGATCAGGACGCCGGAGTCCCGCAGCGCCGAGAGTCTGGTGCCCAGGTCGAAGTGGTAGCCCGCGGGCTTGGAGGCGTCCACCGACAGTTGGGCCACCGGGACGTCGGCATCGGGGAAGACGTGGGTGAGGACGGACCACGTGCCGTGGTCGAGCCCCCACGAGTCCCGGTCCTCGCCGATCCAGGTGGGTTTGACCACCTCGGCCACCTCGGAGGCGAGTTCGGGTGCGCCGGCGGCGGGGTAGTCGAACTCGTTGAGCTCCCGTGGGAAGCCGTAGAAGTCGTGGATCGTCCTGGGGTTCGCCATCGCGGTCACGGCGGTGGCACCGATGTACCAGTGGGCCGAGACGGCCAGCACGGCCCGGGGCCGTTCGGGAAGGGAGGTGCCGAGCGCGGCCCATTCCCGGGTCCACTGGTTGACCTCGAGCGCGTTGAGGGGGACGCCGTGGCCGATGAAGACGGCGGGCTGACGCGTGCGTGTGGTGGTCATGGTGCTCCTTCGGTCTGACTATATGATGCATCAACTAACGGCCAGGCGCTAGCGGGTGTGCCGTCGGGTGTGCCGCCGGGCGTGCGCAGGGACAAAGGGGAGCTCGCCCTTGCTGTAGGTAGACCGGTCTGTCTATTATCGGGGTCATGAACGCACGACGAATGCCCTCGGCCGGTCCGGTGGCCTCCGCGCGTGCGCAGCACTGGTGTCCCCGACCGGCAGCAGCACCCTCGAACGGATCAACCGGGACCCGCCTCACCAGGAGCACCAGATGACCACTGTCGCCGTCACCATCACCGACCCCGTCACCATCACCGACCCCGCCGCCGTCACGCTGGTCGTGACGCACTACCGCACCGCCGTCGAGGCGGGCGCGCTCGTCGTGGACATCCGCTCCCGGGTCCAGCGTGAGCGACAGGGTGTGCTGGCCGGGGCGGTCGCGGTCGAGGCCCGCCCCGTCGTCGAACTGCTCGATCCCCGTTCGCCGGCGCCTCTCGCCGCCGTGGAGGACGGGCGCGAGGTCGTCCTGGTCAGTGACGACGGCCTCGACGCCGAACTGTTCGCGCTGGAACTGCACTCCCGCGGGGTGCGAGGGGTCCGGGCGGTCGACGGGGGTCACGAC
>NZ_JAALDX010000442.1:0-6311 GCF_014145095.1 Dietzia sp. SLG310A2-38A2
GAGGCGGCCGCCGCGGCGACCGCGCACGTCAGCCCCGGAAGCACCACGAGGACGGGGACGCCACCCGGCCGCCGTAGACCCGGGTGGCGGTGCCACAAGGTCAGCACGGCACACACCACCGCGGCGCCGAGGAGGACGATCAGCATCAGGAGCTGGCTGCCGCCGTCCGTCCCGGATTCCGGGAGCCGCAACCCCCTCCCGCCGCCCACCGAGAGCAACTCCGAGCGGGGTGCCGCCACGATCCACACCAGCAGCGCGACGACGGCCGGACCGATGACTCCCGACAGGGTCCCCACGGCGCGAATCGGCGGCGAGCTGAGCATGGGCCGGACTGTACCAACGCTGGCGGTGAGGACCGTCTGTGGTGTAATCGGACGCGGCTCCGCCATGCTCTTCGGTGCGCGCGCTCGCAGAGTCGGGGCGCCTGCACACACCGGACGACCCGTCAGGAAGTACTCGCCAGTGGCCACCAGCACTCCGATCTCGCCTGCTCGCCGCCGGCGCGGGAAGATGGCCTACCGGCACGACATCGACGGGCTCCGCGGGCTGGCCATCGCCCTGGTCGTGGTGTTCCACATCTGGATGGGCCGCGTCTCCGGCGGCGTCGACGTGTTCCTCACCCTCTCCGGCTTCTTCTTCCTCGGATCGCTCCTGCGCGGCGCGGCGAACGGTGGCACCGCGCTCAACCCGATCCCCCATCTCACGCGACTGGTGCGCCGGCTGTACCCGGCACTGGTGGTCACGGTGGCCGCGACCGTGGTGGGGACGATCCTCATCAAGCCCCCTACCCAGTGGTCGGCGATCTTCGAGCAGACCCTCGCCTCGCTGCTCTACTACCAGAACTGGGAACTCGCGCTCACCTCCCAGGACTACGCGGCGGCCGACGCCACCATCTCGCCGCTGCAGCACCTGTGGTCCATGTCGGTGCAGGGGCAGTTCTATCTGGTCGCCCTCGCCGTCGTCCTGGGGCTGACCGCGGTGTGGCGACTCGTCGCGCGGGGCGGCACGCCCAAGTGGATGCTCCTCGGAGTGGTGGCCGCGGGCACCGCGGCCTCGGTGTGGTGGTCCGCCTACGGACAGACCGTCAACCAGCCCTGGAACTACTACGACACCGGCGCCCGGATGTGGGAACTCCTCGTCGGTGGCCTCGTGGCGATCCTGCTGGCCGGGATCGTGCTGCCGTGGCCGTTGCGCATGCTCAGCACCCTCGCCGGGCTGGCGCTCATCGTGAGCTGCGGCTTCGTGATCGACGGCGCCGCCTACTTCCCCGGCCCTCTGGCCTGGTACCCGATCGGCGGCGCCCTGCTGATCATCCTCGGCGGCAATCTCCCCGAGGGTGAGCGCGCGACACCGCGGAGGGACCCGGTCACCTGGCTGCTGTCCGCGCGGGTGTTCCGACGCCTGGGCGACATCTCGTACTCCCTGTACCTGTGGCACTGGCCGCTACTCATCCTTTGGCTCTCCTACGACCGGCAGGCCGAGATCACCCTGGTGTCGGGGCTGGTGATCGTCGCGGTCTCCGTGGTGCTGGCCCTGCTGACCGAGAAGTACGTCGAACGCCCGCTGCGGATGGCCAGCCGAGCTCGCGGCCGGACCACTCCCGCGGCCCAGAAGCGTGACTCGCTGCGCAAGGGGCCCGGCCGTAACGCGCGCGATCAACGGCGCTTCGTCCAGGCCACCGCCCTCGTCGTGGTGGCCGCCGTCGCCAGCCTCGGCACCGTCGGATGGTGGACCGCCACGTCGGCCTCGCGCTCGGCCGTGCCCTATGTCGATTCGCTCACCGACCCGGACCACCCCGGGGCGCGCGCCTTCTTCGACGGCGTCCCGGTCCCCGAGGACGCCGACTACGTCCCCTCCCTGCTGCAAGTGGGCAACGACCTGCCCGTGAGCACCCTGGACGGCTGCATCTCGAACTTCGAGTCCGCCGAGGTGCAGATGTGTGTGTACGGCGACGTCACGGCGCCACGCACCATTGCCTTGGTGGGCGGCTCACACGCCGAGCACTGGATCAGCGGCCTCGACGAGGTCGGGCGCCACTACGGCTTCCGCGTGGTCACGGTGCTCAAGATGGGGTGCCCGCTGACCCTGGACGCCTCGGTGTCCGACAGCGACGAGCTTCTGTACGAGAGCTGCGCCGAGTGGACGCCCGCCGCCCTGGCCGCCCTCGTGGGCCTGGCACCGGACTTCGTGTTCACCACCGCCACCCGGCCGGTAGGGGTCGTGGGCCCGGACGTCACCCCGCGCCAGTACGTGGACCTGTGGCGTGCGCTCGACCAGCAGGGCATCGGCGTGATCGCCGTCCGGGACACCCCGTGGCTCAACCAGGGACGTGGCCCGATCCGAGCCGGGGACTGCCTGGGAGACGGCGGAACACCCGAGGAGTGCGGGATGCCCCGGGAGCGGTCCATCGCCCCGATCAATCCGGCCGGACTCGCCGGGGCCGGGATCGATTCGGTCCGGCTGATCGACCTCACCGACGGCCTGTGCGACGCGGCGAACTGCCCGGTCGTGGTGGGCAACGTGATCGTCTACCACGATTCCCACCACCTCTCGGGGTCGTGGGTCCGGTCCGCGTCAGGCGAACTGGCCAGGCAGATGGGGCCCGCGACCGGCTGGTGGTGACCGCCGGGGGCCCAGCACACCGGCACCTGCCCCGATACGCACTACTGTTGGGCCCTGTGAACAATGACGACGCGCAGCAGTCCGCCCCAGAGCTCATCCGTGCCTGGCCTGGTACCGCCTTCCCCCTCGGTGCCACGTATGACGGAACCGGCACCAACTTCGCCCTGTTCTCCGAGGTGGCCGAGCGCGTCGACCTGTGCCTGATCGACAGGGACGGCGGCGAGAAATGCGTCGAGCTCACCGAGGTCGACGGTCATATCTGGCACTGCTACCTGTTCGGGGTCACCCCGGGCCAGCGCTACGGCTTCCGCGTCCACGGGCCCTACGAGCCCGAGAACGGGCTGCGCTGCGACTCCTCCAAACTGCTGCTCGACCCGTACGGCAAGGCGTTCGACGGCGAATTCGACGGTCACCCGAGCCTGCACAGCTACGACCTCGACGATCCGGACAGGCGCAACACCGAGGACTCCCTCGGCCACACCATGACCACCGTCGTGATCAACCCCTACTTCGACTGGGGGAACGACCGCGCGCCCCGGCACGAGTACCACAACACCGTGATCTACGAGGCCCACGTCAAGGGCATGACCGCCACGCATCCCGACATCCCGGCGGAGATGCGCGGCACCTACGCCGGCATGACCCACCCGGCGATCATCGACTACCTGACCGACCTGGGCGTCACCGCGATCGAGTTGATGCCGGTGCACCAATTCATGCAGGACCAGCGACTGATCGACATGGGACTGCGGAATTACTGGGGGTACAACAGCTTCGGCTTCCTGGCCCCGCACAACGAGTACGCGTTCGCGGAGAAGCCCGGCGACGCGGTGAGCGAGTTCAAGGCGATGGTCAAGGCGTTCCATGACGCCAACATCGAGGTGATCCTGGACGTGGTCTACAACCACACCGCGGAGGGCAACCACATGGGACCCACGATCGGGTTCCGCGGAATCGACAACCAGGCCTACTACCGACTCGTCGAGGGCGACGAACAGCACTACATGGACTACACGGGCACCGGGAACACCCTCAACGTCCGGCACCCCCACTCCCTGCAACTCATCATGGACTCGCTGCGGTACTGGGTCCTGGACATGCACGTCGACGGGTTCCGGTTCGACCTCGCCTCCGCCCTGGCCAGGGGGCTGCACGACGTCGACCGGTTGTCCTCGTTCTTCGATCTGGTCCAGCAGGACCCGGTGGTCAGCCAGGTCAAGCTGATCGCCGAGCCATGGGACGTAGGCGAGGGCGGCTACCAGGTGGGCAACTTCCCGCCGCTGTGGACCGAGTGGAACGGACAGTTCCGCGACACCGTCCGTGACTTCTGGCGTGGAGAGCCCGCCACTCTCGGCGAGTTCGCCTCCCGGCTCACCGGTTCGTCGGACCTGTACGAGAACACCGGACGTCGCCCCACCGCGTCGATCAACTTCGTCACCGCCCACGACGGCTTTACCCTCAACGACCTGGTCAGTTACAACGAGAAGCACAACGACGCCAACGGCGAGGACGGCAACGACGGCGAGAGCCACAACCGCTCCTGGAACTGCGGGGTCGAGGGACCCACGGACGACCCGGAGGTGCTGCGTCTGCGACACCGGCAGCGACGCAACATGCTCACCACCCTGATCCTGTCGCAGGGCACGCCGATGATCGCCCACGGCGACGAGATCGCCCGCACGCAGGACGGGAACAACAACGTCTACTGCCAGGACAACGA
Organism: Dietzia sp. SLG310A2-38A2; assembly: GCF_014145095.1. Classification (GTDB taxonomy): domain Bacteria; phylum Actinomycetota; class Actinomycetes; order Mycobacteriales; family Mycobacteriaceae; genus Dietzia. The sequence goes on from NZ_JAALDX010000442.1 coordinate 4,343, forward strand.
GATCGCCTGGATGAGCTGGGAACTCGACGAGGAGAAAGAGGACCTCCTCGAGTTCACCCGCACCCTGGTCCGACTGCGGAAGGACCATCCGGTGTTCCGCCGGCGCCGGTTCTTCGGCACGGTACTCCGTGACGACGAGGACCCCCAGGACATCGCCTGGTTCAGCCCGGACGGTTCGGAGATGACCCACAAGGACTGGGATTCCGGCTTCGGCAAGTCCCTGGCCGTCTATCTCAACGGCGAGGGCATCCACGAACCCGACGAGCGTGGCCAGCGGATCGTCGACGACTCGTTCCTCCTGCTGTTCAACGCCCACCACGAGCCCATCGAGTTCTCTCTGCTCGGCTCCGGGTACGCCGAGAGCTGGGAGGTCGTCCTGGACACCGCCGACCACCTCGATGAGCGCGAGGGCGAACTGGGCTCGGACGACACGATCACCGTGGCCGATCGCGGCACGATCGTGCTGCGCAAGGTCAACTGACCATGGCCGCCGCGGACCTGCCCGGGACCGGGCCGCTGCGCAGGGGGACGGCCCTGGCGAGCACCTACCGCGTCCAACTGCGGACGCCCGCCTCCGATCCGGACGGCCGCGGGTTCCTCCTGGCCGACGTCGAGGATCTGGTCCCCTATCTCGCCGACCTCGGCGTGGGATCGGTATATCTGTCGCCGATCCTGGAGGCCACCCCGGGATCGACCCACGGGTACGACGTGGTGGACCCGACCGCGGTGGCGGCGGAACTCGGTGGGATCGATGCTCTGCGGTCGCTGCGGGCCGCCTGCCGGGAGCACGGCCTGGGGCTGGTGGTGGACATCGTCCCCAACCACCTGGGTGTGGACAGTCCGGCGGCGAACCGCTGGTGGTGGGACGCGTTGCGCCGGGGACCGGAGTCGCCGTACTTCTCCTACTTCGACTTCGACACCGAGCTCGCCAACGGGGCGGACGGCAGGATCGCGATCCCGGTGTTGGGTTCACCGGAGGACGTCGAGCAGCTCGTCGTCGTCACCCCCACCGACACAGTCACCCCCACCGACACAGACACCGACAGCTCCGACACGGACGCTGCCGAGGCCGAGCTGCACTTCTACGACCATCGCTTCCCCGTCGCCCCCGGCACCGGGGGCGGGACCGCGCAGCAAGTGCACGACCGCCAGCACTACCGACTGGTCCACTGGCGGGAGCCGCTCCTGGGCTACCGGCGGTTCTTCACCGTGACCGGGCTGGCCGGGCTGCGCCAGGAGGACCCCGCGGTCTTCGAGGCCACCCACGCCGAGGTGCGCCGCTGGTGCGAGGAGGATCTGGTCGACGGCATCCGGGTCGACCACCCCGACGGCCTCGCCGACCCGGTGCGTTACACGCGGCGTCTCCGCGAGCTGGCCGGAGACGACCGGTGGCTGCTGGTGGAGAAGATCCTCGCTCCCACCGAGGTGCTCGAGCCCGCCATGCCCGTCGACGGGACCACCGGCTACGACGCGCTCCGTCTGATCGACCAGATGCTCGTGGACCAGAGCGGGCAGGCGCGGTTGACCGAGCTGGCCTCCCGGTACTGCGGCGGACCCGGCGACGAGGAGCAGGTCCACGAGCAGTCCGCCGGCCTCAAGCGGCAGATCGTCCTGGAGGACCTCGCCCCCGAACTGGGACGCCTGACCCGCGCGGTGCGGCGTGACGCCGCCCTCGGCCGGGAACCGAGCGGCGTGACGGGTGGTGACGACGACGAGGAGGCCCTGCTCCGCGAGGCGCTGGTCTCGGTGATCGAGCGCACGCCCGCCTACCGCGCCGACTATCCCGTCCTGCGCGGCACCCTGCCGGCGATCCTGGACGACCTGCACCGCGACCGCCCCGAGCTGGCTCCCGTGCTGGGGCTCGTGGCCGGAGCTCTGGCCCGGGGGGCCGAGGCATCGATCCGACTGGCGCAGGTGACCGGCGCGGCCACCGCCAAGGCCGAGGAGGACCGGCTGTTCTACCGGCTCA
>NZ_JAALDX010000442.1:6386-10616 GCF_014145095.1 Dietzia sp. SLG310A2-38A2
GGCGGCTCACCGGGCCGCATGGGTCTGCAGGTGGAGGCGTTCCACCTCGCGATGGCTGAGCGCGCGCTCGCCTCCCCGCTGGCCATGACGGCGCTCAGCACCCACGACACCAAGCGGGGCGAGGACGTACGGGCCCGGATCTCGGTACTGTCCCAGCTGCCCGATGAGTGGGCGGATCTCGTCTCCGAGGTGTTCCGGGCGTTCCCCCCGCCCGCCGAGGACGCGGGGTACTTCCTCCTCCAGGTGATCGTGGGCGTGTGGCCGGAGCGCGACGACCCCGCCGACGACCTGCGGTCCCGCCTGCACGACTACGCCGAGAAGGCCCTGCGTGAGGCGGCCGTACACACCACCTGGACCGATCAGGACGCAGACTTCGAGTCCGCCACCCACGGGTGGATCGACACCCTGCTCGACTCGGGTGGGGCGCTGCTCACCCCGTTCGTCCGACGCGTCGCCCCCGCCGGACGGGACAACTCGTTGATCGCCAAGGCGACACAGTTGCTGTCCCCCGGGGTGCCGGACGTCTACCAGGGCACGGAGGTGTGGGAGGACTCGCTGGTCGACCCGGACAACCGCCGGTTCGTGGACTACGAGCCCCTGCGGTCCGGCGCGGTGGCCCGCAGCGGGCACCCCAAGTTCACACTGGTCCGTGAGGCACTGCGGATACGGCGTGCGCACCCGGCGGCGATGGCGGCCGGCGCGCACGTCCCGTTACCTGTGCAGGGGCCCGCGGCCGCCGACGTGGTGGCGTTCATCAGGCTCGTCGAGGGGGGTGCTGCGGTCGGCATGATCGCCAGGCGGCGCACCGCGGTGGTCGGGGCCGGCGAGTTCGTCGGCACCGAGGTCCTGCTCCCGGAGGGCACCTGGGCGGTCCGCCCGGACGGCTCGTCGATCTCGGGCCGGGTGGACGTCGGCAACCTACTGGACGGGTCCCCGGTCGTGCTGATCGTCCTCGAGGACGACTGACCTCTCGGGTCCGCGCTGACTCGCGGTCGCCGTCCGGTGGCGGACCCGGGCCTATCCGCGGCCCTGCAGGCGGTCGGTCTCGCGACGCTCACGCTTGGTGGGCCGTCCCGCTCCCCTGTCCCGCCGCGGCTGTGAGGCCAGCACCTCCCTGGGAGGGGGCGGTGGCGAGTGATCGATGTAGCAGGTCACGGCCACGGGGGCGCCCACCCGCTTGTTGACCGTCCGGACCACCTCGAGGACGCGGATCCGACCGAGCGTTCCGGTCACCTGGACGCGATCTCCGGGCACGACACCCTTCGACGGTGGCACCGCGTCCCCGTTGACCTTGACGTGCCCACCGCGGCAGGCGGCCGCCGCCTTGGTCCGCGACGGGAACAGCCTCACCGACCACGTCCACGCGTCCACCCGCACTGCCATACGGCGAGGATAGCGAGACCGGTCGTCGCTAACCGTTCGGGACACCGTCACGTGGTGTCTGAACACCGGCCAGCCGGGCCTCGAGCTCCCGCGCCGCCCGGAGCAGTCCGTCGGGGCCGAGGACGCGGAACCCGGCGTCGAATCGCACGACCGCTGCGATCACACCCGCCCATGACCACGAACCGATCGTCACCCGGGTGGAGTGCGTCGACAGCGCCACGACCTCGCCGTCGAGCACCCAGCGGGCCACGTCGGCCACGGGGAGATCGATCTCCACCTCGCCGACGCACGGCCACCCGTCGTCGTGGGCGGACCCCTTCGATCGGCTCGCGAGGAAGCCGGTCGGGGTGCCGGTCGGAACCGCCCTGGACTCGAAGGCGGGCCCGGTGGGGGTTCGTGGGGTCATGCGGTCCAGCCGGAACGTGCGCCAGTCGTCCCTGTCCAGATCCCACGCGACCAGGTACCAGCGTCCGTTCCGAGCCACCACTCCGTGCGGTTGTGTCCGCCGGGACGGGGCATCGGGGTCGCGGTAGCCGAAGCGCAGGGTCATCCTCGTCCGGACGGCCTCGCTGACGGCCTCCACGACGTCGGGGGCGACGCTGGTGGGGGCGACGCCGGTGGGGTCGGGCGCGCCGTCAAACTGAATTCCGTCGACCCGGTGCCGGAGCCGTGAGGGCATCACCTGTCGTACCGTCGCCAGGGCACGATGCGCGGCATCGCCCATCTCGACCCCGGTGGCGGCCGGGTGGCGCAGGGCGATGGCGATCGCGACCGCCTGCTCGTCGTCGAATCTCAGGGGCGGCAACTCCGTTCCCGATTCCATCCGGTACCCGCCGTCGGGCCCCTTCACCGCCTGGATCCGATACCCCATCTCGCGGAGTCGGTCCACGTCGCGTCGCACGGTGCGGGTCGTCACCTCCAGGCGCTGTGCCAACTCCTCTCCCCGCCAGCTTCTCGGGGACTGCAGGAGGGAGAGCAACGCCAGTGTCCGCTCGGGGGCTCCGGTCATGTGCCCATTCTCCCCGAGAAGAGGACATCCGGTGTCCTAGAGCCCCGACACACTGGGGCCAGCGGCAGATCGCCGCGGATCCGGTCCCACCCGAGGGAGTCACCATGTCAGTCACCACCACCACCCATCTCAACCTGCCCGGCACCGCACGGGAGGCGCTCGCGCACTACCAGGGCGTCTTCGGCGGCGAGATGCACATCACCACCTATGGCGAGGTCGGAATGCCCCAGGATGCTCCGGACGCCGGGAAGGTCGTCTTCGGCCGCGTGACCGCGGACTGCGGCTTCAGTGTCATGGCGTACGACATCCCCGGCCGCGACGAGCCCTTCGGCGGTCTCACGACCCGCCAGAACGGCATGACGATGACCGATCAACCCTTCTTCGTCTCCCTCAGGGTCAGCACGCTCGGTGAGGCAGAGGGGTACTGGGGCGCCCTCGCCGAGGGTGCGACGGTCATCGAGCCCCTCTCCGCGTCCGCGTGGAGTGCCGGCTTCGGGATGCTGACCGACCGGTTCGGCGTCACCTGGAGCGTGGACGTGGCAGGGAACCCGGCGGGCTGAGACCACCGCGGCCACTCGGCTGGAGGCCGGGTCCGGCCGGGGCTCGAGACGGGCCCCGGCCGGGGGCCGCAGGCCGCGTGCGAGACTGACATCACAGTCCCGCACGACCTCCTGGAGGGCCCATGACCGACGCCGCCGCCACGCTCGAGCGGATCCTCGACGACCGCTACAGCTGCCGAGGGTTCACGTCCGACCTCGTTCCCGAGGAGACGATCGACCGGATCCTGCAGATGGCCCAGCGCACGGCGTCCTGGTGCAACTCGCAGGCGTGGCAGGTCGACCTGGTCACCGGGCAGGCGACAGCCGAGTTCGGCAAGCACCTCACCGAGTACGTGCTGAGCAACGGCATGCGCTCGGACCTGCCGGCGCCCGAACGCTACGAGGGCGTGTACGGCGAACGGCGGCGGGCGAGCGGTTACGGCCTCTACACCGCGCTGGGCATCGAGCGCTCCGACAAGGAGGCACGGCTGACGCAGATGCTGGAGAACTACCGGTTCTTCGGCGCCCCGCACGTCGCGGTGATCACCTCCGACGCGGGACTGGGCACCTACGGCGCGGTGGACTGCGGTGGCTATGTGGCGACATTCCTGGCGGCGGCGTCCTCGCTGGGCGTGTCCACCTGCGCGCAGGCCGCACTCGCGCTCTACTCAGACGGTGTCCGCGAGCACCTGGGAATCGGTGAGGACCGCCTGATCGTGTGCGGGATCGCCTTCGGCTACGCCGACCCGGAACATCCGGCCAACACGTTCCGGGCGGATCGCGCGGACCTCACGGACGTGGTCCGCCGCCACGGCTGATCGGGGGCGCCCTGCGGTCGATCCGGGTCCGTCAGTACAGCTCGCGCTTCTTCGGCTTCCCTGAGATGGCCTGGCGCACCTGGTTGCCCTTGTAGATGGCCACGATCCCGGCGAGGATCGCCACCACGGTGAAGAACGAGCTGGCGAACAACGCGATCGGCAGCGCCACCACGGTCACGCCCAGCGCGATCGCCGTGGTGCGGGCATCCTTGCGCACCTGCTGCTTCTGGACCTCGATCGAGTTCGGTTGGTAGGGCTGCATGCTCATACCGTCAGGATTCCATATCTCGGCGCCGCACCGCGTTCTCGGTGGTCGCCACCCCTGCGGGCTGCCATTCGACGCCACCAGAGGTCCGGGTCGCCAGGATCGGGCCCAGGACCTCGAGGTCCCCGGCCACGGTCAACGCCACCCGTCGGCCGTAGTCCACGCCGAGCACCTGAGCACCCGCCCCGCGGACGGCCCCCTCGAGGCCTCCCGCCA
>NZ_JAALDX010000442.1:10676-24096 GCF_014145095.1 Dietzia sp. SLG310A2-38A2
CGGCACGCCACGCCGGGGTCCGCGTGACCTCCACGACCCGACCCGTCCGCCACGCCTCGTCGAGCGCGGCCGACACCGCGGAGCCGTACGCGCGGACCAGACCGCCCGTGCCCAACCTGGTGCCGCCGAACCACCGCACGACCACCGCACCCACCCCGGTCAGCCCACTGCCGCGCAGGACCTCCAGCATGGGGGTGCCGGCGGTTCCGGAGGGTTCGCCGTCGTCGTTCGAGCGCTCGATCCGGCTCGACCCCGGCACGTCCACCAGGAAGGCGCTGCAGTGGTGGCGCGCGGCCGGATGGCCACGGCGGAGGTCGGCGATCAGGTCGCGGGCGTCCTCCTCGTCGTCGCACCTCCGCAGCACGGCGAGGAACCTCGAGCGCTTCTCCTCGTACTCACCGGTGACGTCCGGGCCGGCGGAGAGCCTGAGCACGCGCGTCCCGGGGTCGGTCATGGGACCAGTATCGCCGCCCCGCCCCCCGGCGGGATTCCCTACCCTGGGGGTGTGAGCCTCCCGAGCAGTGACACGTTCTCCGTCTGGGCGCCGACAGCCGATGCCGTCGGCCTGGTCCTGGACTCCGCCGACGCCGATCCGATCGCCATGCACCGCGCCACCGACGGCTGGTGGTCCTCGACCGTCGTGCGGGACCAGGGCAGGGACTACGGGTTCGTGGTGAGGGGCGACGACGGCGAGGTGAGCGATGTGCGTCCCGACCCGCGGTCGGCGCGTCAGCCCGAGGGCGTGCACGGGCTCTCGCGGGTGCACCGGGTGGACGCCGCCCGGTGGACCGATTCGGCGTGGACGGGTCGGCAACTGACCGGGTCACTGCTGTATGAGATGCACGTGGGCACCTTCTCCCCCGGCGGCACGCTGACCAGCGCGATCGATCACCTCGACGACCTGGTGGAGCTGGGCGTGGACATGGTCGAGGTGATGCCCGTCAACGCGTTCAACGGCGAGTACGGCTGGGGCTATGACGGGGTGGCGTGGTTCGCCGTACACGAGCCGTACGGTGGGCCGGACGCGTTCCAGCAGTTCGTGGACGCCTGCCACGCCCGCGGGCTGGGCGTCTGCCTGGACGTGGTCTACAACCACCTCGGACCGTCCGGGAACTACCTCCCGGAGTTCGGCCCCTACCTGTCCGCGGCCGACGGACCGTGGGGATCCGGGCTGAACCTCGACGGCCCGCACTCGGGCGAGGTGCGCAGGTACATCATCGACAACGCCCTGCGCTGGTTCGACGAGTTCCACGTGGACGCCCTGCGGCTGGACGCGGTCCACGCCCTGCACGACGCCTCGGCCGTGCACCTCCTCGAGCAGTTGGCGGTGGAGGTCGAGTCACTGTCCACTCACCTCGGGCGGCCGCTGTCGCTGATCGCGGAGTCGGACCAGAACGACCCACGGTTGGTCACCGCGCGTGAGGGCGGCGGCCTGGGGCTCACCGGGCAGTGGGACGACGACGTGCACCACGCCGTCCACGCCGCCGTCTCCGGCGAACGCCAGGGCTATTACTCGGACTTCGGGTCACTCGAAGCGTTGCGAGAGGTCCTCACCGGGGCGTTCCTGCACGCCGGGACGTGGTCCGCGTTCCGCGGGCGGGTCCATGGCCGTCCGCTGGACGTCGGACGGGTACCGGGCAGCCGGTTCGTGGCGTACACCCTGACCCACGACCAGGTGGGCAACCGTGCCGCGGGCGATCGGCCCTCCGTCAACCTCACCCCGGCCCAGCAGCTGGCCAAGGCCGCGATCATCCTGTGCTCCCCCTTCACGCCGATGCTGTTCCAGGGTGAGGAATGGGGCGCGCGCACCCCGTTCTGCTTCTTCACCTCGCACCCCGAACCCGAGCTCGCCGACGCCGTGCGCCGGGGCCGGACCCGCGAGTTCGCCGAGATGGGATGGGACCCGGCCACGGTGGCGGACCCCCAGGACCCGGAGACGTTCCGGCGGTCGGTACTGGACCGGTCCGAGCAGACGGAGGACCAGCATGCCGAGATCCTGCGGGGGTACCGCGCGCTCATCGCCCTCCGGCGGGCCGAGCCCGAACTCAGCGATCCGTGGCTCGGGTCGGTGCGCGTGCGATGCGGGGTCGAGGCCGACGACGGCCGCTGGCTGATCGTCCACCGGGGCTCGCTCGCTCTGGTGGTGAACCTGGGAACCGAACCGAGCAGGGTCCCGGTGGCCGGGGAGGCGGTGCTGACCTCGGGGGCGGTGGTCGACGACGACTCGGTTTTCTGTCAGGCCTTCGGGTTCGCGGTGGTGCGACCGGCCTGAGCGCCGATCGTTGAGGGCCGACCGTTGAGGAATGCGTTAGTTGTCGGCGAAACCCAGCGAGAACCTACCGGCCTGCCCGATGCTGCCGGTAAGCCAGTCCCATACGAGTTGGGGCGCCCGAAAGAACCCCTCGAGGTCGACCGATCCCTGTCCACCCTCGGGCAGCGGCGAGCCGGGGTTGCTGCCCACGACGATGGCGGCCACCGGCGTCGCGGAACCTCCCACGAAGCGATCCACCCCGGAGATGACCGGCACGATCTCTGCCCGGTAGCGGTAGGTCCGGGTCTCCTCGGTCTGGGTCAGGGTGTCCGTCGGGAAGGTGTAGTCCGCGCTCGTGGTTCCCGGGGGGATCGCGATCGGGGCACCGTGGGGAAGGTCGTTGCGGAAGAGCTGGATGGCAAGCCCCGCAGGCGCCGACTTGCCGGACGGGAGGGCGAACGCGGCCCGAAGCGTGACGGGCATCGTCCCACCGACGAGAGCACCGTTGGTGGAGGTGAGGACTACGTTCGCGCTCACCTCGTTGTACCCGACGCTGACGGTGACCGGCTCTGATGTGCTGGACTCGATGTCGTCGACACGACCGGCGTAGGTGGCGAGGACCTCGTACTCGTCCCGGAACGAGCCGGCCGTCAGGGCGGGGAAGGTATAGCTCGTGGTCGCCTGACCGTTGCTCCCGACCGTCACGTTGGGCACAGTCGCGAGGACCTGTCCGGTGGCCTTGTGCCGGATCGTGAAGTTCATCCCTCCAGGCCGGATGTTGGACATCAGGTCTTCCGTGGAGGACACCTCCGCTGTGAGGTCGGTCGTCCGCGCGGTCAGTGGCAGCAGGGTCTCCGTGGTGACCATCCGCGTGGTGGTCTTGGCGAGATAGCGGGGAAGCGAGCTGTTGACTGTCGTCGTGGACAGCGAACCCGCATTGGCGGAGGAGCCACAGAAGTAGTAGTTGGTCCGCTCTGTCCCCCACCCGCCCTGCTCAGCCCCCTGGATGGTGTTCCTCGTCGGGTCGGTGCTGCTCCCGGACTGGCCCGCCGCCTTGAGGGCGGTCGTGATGGTCGACCCGCTCGCGAGGGACACCGGAGCGCGCATCTTGAGCGCGACCTCGGGGAACCGGAAGTCGGTGTTGGCCCCGACCTGCATACCCGCCTTCCAGCGATCGACCGCATCCCCGGTCCGCGAGTTCGCGCCGTGGTACGCCGTCGCACCCCCCGAGATCCGCGCGAAGGGACCCTCCGTCGTGATCTGACCGTTCGCGGCAACCCTGTCCACCAGGGCCGGACCGTTCCCCGGAATGGAATACCCGCTGCCGCCACCGTTGTAGCTCGCCGCGAGGTTGGTCGAATTCGACGGGAACGCGATGTCGTAGCTGAGGAGCCCGGCCTGCCGGCCGTCCGTGGTCCGCATCGCGGCGGCACCCGGCTGGACATACGCGGTGAAGACCTCACCCGGTGCGACTTCCGCCGGGTAGCGGACGACCACAGTTTCGGGACTGACGATCGTCCCCTGGTTCTTGGCACCCAGGAGGCCCCACGGCTTGACCAGCTCGCAGGTGTGGGTGACCGACGTCGACTGCGTCGTCAACTCCTGCGCAACGGCCAGAGGCGCGACCGGGGAGGCCATGCCGGACACCAGGCCGACAGCGAGCAGTGCAGAGGTCTTCCGCCTCAGTGCCATTCGACCGTCCTTAATCAAAATGTGATACGGCAGTACGTACAGAGAACTCGAGGAGCCCGGTGTATCGGACTCGGAAGAACCTAACATCGAAGCATGATAGAAATCACATCTATAGGCAGACTAACGTCATGATCTGCGGTTCAGCACCTTAGCTTTCCGTAAGAACCATAGAGTTGTGTTTTTGGTCACTGCAGTCAATACTACGTTTGTCAGGGCACTCAGAGTCCACCCCGATGCAGTTCACCTACCTCGCCGCCCCAGGAGTCGGACGTATGCCCACTACCCGAACCCCCGCACGATCCCGCTTCAGGGTCGTCCCCTGGGCTGTCACCGCCACGACGAGCGCGATCTCGATCGTCGTGGCCGCGGCCGCCCCCGCGTCGGCGAATCTTCCGGGAGTCGATCCCGGGACGAACGTGGTGATCGTGGACAGCACGCTGATACAGGTCGCGGTCGATGCGCCGAATCTCGCGGCTGGCACGGTCGGAGTGAGTCTGCAGAACAACACCACCTCACCGATCACCTGCAACGGCATCCGTGGAACAGACACCGGGACCACGAGCCGCGCGGGAACGGTCACGACCGACGAGATCGTCGCGCGCACCGTCGACTACTACGCCACGTACCCGCACACTTTCGATCCCGGCATGACGATCCCCGTCGGCAGCAACGGCACCAATATCATCACCATCGGCGCCGACCTGGGGAGCATCACGGGGCTCATACCGGGTAGCGCCGCAGGGAGCCTGCGTCCGGAGTTCGGCGCCGCGGGGCGACTCAGCGAGATGTACACCACCGCACGCCTCGACGGCCTGGTAGGCGCCATAGAGTCGATCACGCTTCCCGCCTCCAGTGGCATCACGCGGACAGTCGCGTTGAACGACCCGGCTGCCGGGCCCCGGCCGGCGGATTTCAGGCCCGGTGCCCTCTTCGCATGTCAGATCTCAGGCCAGGACTACCTGTTCTCGGGATACTTCGGCGACGCGACACCCACGATCCCGCTGGGAAGCATCACCTCGTCCGAGACCGGCCGATTCGGCAGCTGAGTCAAGCGACAACACTCCACCAGGAACTCGGGAGACCACCATGGCCGCACTACCTGTCCGCACGCTCGCACTCATCTCCGCGCTCGTCGTCGGTCTCGGCTCCCCCGCCGCGGCGCACGCGCAGGTCCCAGGGGCGATCGACACCGGCACCGTCGTGATCACCGACAGCAACCGCCTCGTGGTGTCGGTGGATGCAGCCCAGGCCACCGCGACGAACGTCACCGGCCGGATCCAGAACACGACCGGCACCGGATTCCGGTGTGCAACTCCGGGAGTCCAGGGACTGGAATACCCCGGGCAGGTCACCGAGGCTGAGATCGTAGCCAGATCCATGCGCTACTACGCCAACAACATCTTTCAGCCGATCGGAGGAGTCGGGCTGGACATCACCGGGATCGAACTAGACCCCATTCCGATAGGCAGCCTTCTCGACATCCTTCCCACCGGCAGTGTCAACAAGGCACTCGGCGCGACCCGATCCGACCTCATGGACATCCGCTCGGCTCAGGAAGCGGCGCGCGTAGCCGGCCACACCGGCGATCCGCGGGTCGGGGGAAATGTCGCGTTCACCGTCGGAGCCAACGCCTCGGTGACGTGGAGTGCTCAGCTGGGCGCTCCGGCGAGCGGACAACGGACCGACTTCCAGGCCGCGGCCCTCTTCTTCTGCACGGAGACCACCGGGGCCCGGCGTGCACACGTATTCGCAGGCTACGAGGGCGGCGTCGCCCCAGTCCTCTAGCTCCCCACAACTCGACGAAAAGACTCCCACATGATCGTCCCGATCCGAGCGGCGCTGCTGGCGACCGCCACCCTCACAGCCCTGGCCTCGGTCCCCGCCCTCGCCGGGGCCCAGAACTCGATCCCCGGCGACGTCAACGCCGGCAAGGTCGTGGTGACGTCACTGCCTGGTGTGACAGTCACGGTGACCCAGCCAGACCTCTCGTCCGTCACCGTGGCGATCACCAACGGTTCCGGGCGGAATCTCACCTGCGCGGGACCCGAGGGCAACAGCAGCGTCGGCGCCAGCGTGACCGCGGCGCCGGTCGCCCAGGCGGCGGTGCAGTACTACGCGAACTTCGCCCACAAGTCAGATCCCGTCTCGGTGTTCGGTAGCTCCGGCAACGTTCAGAACCAGGACGGCACCATCACCGCGCAGGTCCCCTTCGGTCCGCTGCTCGGCCTCTTGCCCTCCGGGAGCATCGCCCCCATCCTGGGTGACGCCTACGCGGCGCGAGACTGGATATCGCGCAACAACACCGCGGCCAAGATGGCGGGCCACGCCGGGACGACCGGAGCATTCTCCGTCAACAACGGGGCGACCCAGTCGCGCACTGTCGCCCTCTCACCACCGAGCCACGGAGTGCGGACCGACTTCGCCGCCGGGGCGTTCCTCGTGTGCACCGATCCTGGCGGCCAGGCCTACGCCTTCGCCGGCTACGAAGGCGGAGCCCCGCCCTCTCCGAGCAACAACGGCACCCTGCCGATCGGGTCCATGGGCACCCGCTGAGGTCGGGGCCCACCCCGGTCGTCACCGGTGCCGAGAATGCATCTCTCAGCTTTTTCACGGATCACGATTGTGTTTCGCGGCTAATGAACGAGCTTTCACCGAGCCCAGCCCTCTCAGCGATTGCGGCGCGGCCGCCAGCGCGACACCTCACATGGATGAGCGCTAATCACTGCAGTTCAGAGCGTTCTCTTCGGGGCAGTTCCGCCACAAGTGGACACATTTCGGAAAATGTGTTTGCGATCACATCCGCCATATGTAATGCTAAGCAAGCGTCCACAAAGTACGGCGCTCCCAGGCCCGTACCGCAGTAGCGGTCGGGATCCCACCATCTCCTTAAGGGGAATTTCATGTCTTCAGCTTCGCTTCGTTCAACCCTGCGGACCGCCGTCGCTGTCGGCGCGTTCGGCGCACTCGCCGTCTTCGGCACCGTCGCTACCGCAGGCGCCCAGGTCGAGGTCGAGGCCCCCTCGTTCGGCAGTCTCGGTTCCGTGACCGGGCTCATCGAGAACTGGGAGAACCTCGACGGCTTCTTCGACGGCTCGGTCGGGGCGACCGGTTCCCTCACCGGGTCGGTCGGATCCGTCGAAGGGTCACTCGGCACCGCAGGCTCCCAGACCGAGGCTCTCGACGATCTGGAGGCAGGTTCCTCCACCGGTTCCGCCGGCTCGCTCGGTCAGATCGCGGGCAACATCGATCCGGACGGGGTCACCGAGGCCAACTCGGGTTCCGCCGGAATGTCGTCCGACCTGACGAACATGCTCACCGGGGTCTCCGCCGGTTCGGTCGGCGGCCTCGTCCAGTCCGGCTCGGCGGCGCTCGGCGCGTTCAACTGACCCTGACTCGGATCAGGAGAGCGCACCCACACACGACAGAACCCCTGCCGGTCGAGAATTCGTCCGGCAGGGGTTCTGTCGCATTCGACGGCATCGACTCAGGTCAGGTACTCGTACGCCGCGGTGCCGGGCTCAAGCTGCTCGCAGTCGATGCGCGACGCCTCCATCCGCTCGAGCAGGGAGTGCAGCCCGGTGGCGGATCCCAATTCGATGCCCACGAGCGCGGCGCCGTACTCCCGGTTGTTGCGCTTGAGGTACTCGAACTGGGTGATGTCGTCCTCCGGGCCCAGCACCTCATCGAGGAACCGTCGAAGCTGGCCGGGCTCCTGGGGGAATTTCACCAGGAAGTAGTGCTTGAGCCCCTGGTGGACCAACGAGCGTTCGATGATCTCGCTGTAGCGCGACACGTCGTTGTTGCCGCCGGAGACGATGCAGACGACGGTCGCACCCTCGTCGATCTCGAGCTGGTCCAGGGCCGTCACGGCCAGCGCGCCGGCGGGCTCGGAGATGACCCCCTCGTTCTGGTAGAGCTCGAGCATCGCGGTGCACACCGCGCCCTCGTCCACGGTGAGGACCTGGATCCGCTCGGTCATCGACGCGATCACCCCGAACGGGAAGTCGCCGATCCGGGCCACCGCCGCGCCGTCGACGAAGGTGTCCACGGCGTCGAGGGTGACCGGCTCCCCCGCCTCCAGCGCCCTGGTCAGAGAGGGAGCTCCAGCGGGTTCCACCGCGATGATCTTGCAGTCGGGCGCGTACTCCGCCAGGTAGGTGGCGAGCCCGCCCACCAGCCCGCCGCCGCCGACAGGCACCACCACGGCGTCGGGGAGCTCGTCGAGCTGCGCCAGGATCTCCGCCGCGATGGTTCCCTGGCCGGCCATGGTGTCCGGGTGGTCGAACGGCGGGACCATCGTGGCGCCGGTGCGCTCGGCGTCGGCGCGGGCGGCGGTCTGGGCCGCGTCGAAGTTGACCCCGGTGACCACCAGCTCCACCCAGTTGCGTCCGTGGGCGAGGATGCGGTCGCGCTTCTGCTTGGGGGTGTTGGTGGGGACGTAGATGCGGCCATTGATCCCGAGGCTCCGGCAGGCGAAGGCCACGCCCTGCGCATGATTGCCCGCGCTCGCCGTCACCACGCCCGCGCTGCGCTCGTCGCCGGTCAACTGCGACATCAGGTTGTAGGCGCCACGGATCTTGTACGACCGGACCGCCTGCTGATCCTCGCGCTTGAGCAGGATCGTCGCGCCGGTCTGCTCGCTCAGCCGCTCGCTCGGGTGCAGATCGCTGGCGAGGATCACGTCGCCGATACGGCGGGCGGCGATGTCGATGTCGTCGGGGGTCACTACCTGGGTCGCGGCGGAATCGGTGACGGTCACGACGACCAGTGTCCCACCGCGCCGGTTGTCACCGCCAACTGGTCATCCGGTGAGGCAACCCGGCCCGAGCAGCGCCTTGAGATCCCCCATGAGAGAGGAGGACGTCTCGACCCGCAGATGATCGTCCAGCCGCAACACCGTGGAGGAACTCCCGTTGACCAGCCGCAGGTGGACGTCCGAGGGTCCGGGGTGCCGGCCGAGGACCTGTTTGAGGGCGGTGACGGTCTCGATGGTGCACATCCGGGTGGGCAGCGTCAGCGCCAGCGGGGCGCCGTTGCCACCCACGACCAGGTCCGGCACCTCGAGGGTGTCGCCGAACACCGAGACCCGGTCCTCGCGGATGTTGATGCGCGCCTTGACCAGGACGACCGCGTCCTCGGCGATGTCGAGCGCGGCGAGCCGGTACGTCTTGGGGAAGAAGAGCACTTCGACGCTGCCGTTGAAGTCCTCGATGGTCACGATCGCCCACGGTTCGCCGTTCTTGTTGACCCTCCGGTCCACGCCGGAGATGATTCCGCCGATGGTCACCGCGGTGCCGTGCGGGAGTTCGCCCTCGTGGATGGTGGCGATCGACGTGTCGGTCTTTGCGGCGAGCGCGGACTCCAGTCCGTCGAGCGGGTGGCCCGAGACGTAGAGGCCGAGCATCTCCCGCTCGAGCGCCAGCTTCTGCTTGATGTCCCATTCCTCGTCGGGGACCCGGACCGCGAAGACGTCGCTGAAGGCGGAGGCGCCCCCCGTCTCGTCCGCGTCCGCCCCGCCGAAGAGGTCGAACTGGCCCACCGCTTCCGCTTTCTTGGTGGACATCACCGACTCGACCGCGTCGGCGTGGACCAGGAACAGGCCCTTTCGGGGATGCTCGAGGGAGTCGAACGCGCCGGCCTTGATCAGCGACTCGGTGACCTTCTTGGTGCACGCGGTCTGGTCGATCTTGGCCAGGTAGTCGGAGAAGTCGGTGAACGCCCCCTTCTCCTTACGCGCGGTCACGACGGAGTCCACGACGTGGGAACCGACGTTGCGGACCGCACCCATGCCGAAGCGGATGTCTGTACCCACCGAGGCGAAGTTGGTGAGCGACTCGTTGACGGACGGCGGCAGGACCCGGATCCCCATCTGCCGGCAGTTGGACAGGTACAGCGCGGCCTTGTCCTTGTCGTCACCCACGGAGGTGAGCAGAGCGGCCATGTACTCCGCCGGATAATTGGCCTTGAGGTAGCCGGTCCAGAAGGACACCAGCCCGTAGCCGGCGGCGTGGGACTTGTTGAACGCGTACGAGGCGAAGGGCTCGATGGTCCCCCACAGGGCGTCCACGGCCTCCTTGGAGAAGCCGCGCTCGAACATGCCGCTGGAGAACTTCTCGTACTCGGCGGCCAGGACCTCGGCCTTCTTCTTGCCCATCGCCTTGCGGAAGCCGTCGGCCTCACCGGCGGTGTATCCCGCGAGCTCGCGGGAGATGGCCATGATCTGCTCCTGGTACACGATCAGACCGTGGGTCTCGCCCAGGATCACCTTGAGCGGCTCCTCCAGCTCAGGGTGGATGGGGGTGAGCTCCTGCTTGCCGTTCTTGCGATCGGCGTAGTTCCAGTGCGTCCCCATCCCCATCGGTCCGGGTCGGTACAGGGCCAGCGCGGCGACGATGTCGTTGAAGCCGGTGGGCTTCATCCGCTTGAGCAGCTCACGCATGCCACCGGAGTCCAGCTGGAACACTCCCAGGGTGTCACCGCTGGCCAGCAGGTCGTAGGTCGCCTGGTCGTCGGTACTGAGCGTGTCGAGGTCGATCTCCTCGCCGCGGTTTGACTTGATGTTCTCCAGGCAGTCGCCGATCACCGTGAGGTTGCGCAGGCCCAGGAAGTCCATCTTGAGCAGGCCGATGTCCTCACACGAGGGGTAGTCCCACCCGGTGATCAGGGCGCCGTCCTGCGCACGCTTCCACATGGGGATCACGTCGAGCAGCGGCTCGGAGGACATGATCACCGCACACGCGTGGACGCCCGCCTGCCGGACCATGCCCTCCAGCCCGCGGGCCGTGTCGTAGATCCGCTTGACGTCCGGGTCGGTCTCGATGAGCTGACGGACCTCCGAGGCCTCGCCGTACCGCTCGTGCTTGGGGTCGGTGATGCCCGAGAGGGGGATGTCCTTGGCCATGATCGCCGGTGGCAGGGCCTTGGTGATCCGGTCGGCGATCGCGTACCCGGGTTGGCCGAAGTTCACGCGCGCGGCGTCCTTGATGGCGGCCTTGGTCTTGATGGTGCCGAACGTGATGACCTGGGCGATCTTGTCGGCGCCCCACTTGTCGCTGGCGTAGCGGATCATCTCGCCGCGGCGACGGTCGTCGAAGTCGATATCGATATCTGGCGCGGACGGGCGCTCCGGGTTGAGGAACCGCTCGAACAGCAGGCCGTGCTCGATCGGGTCGATGTTGGTGATCTTGAGCGCGTACGCCACGAGCGCACCCGCCGCGGACCCTCGGCCCGGACCGACCTTGATGCCGATGGAGCGGGCGTACTCGATGAGGTCGCCGACCACGAGGAAGTACCCGGGGTACCCCTTGCCCTTGATCACCTCGAGCTCGAACTCCGCGCGGTCCAGGTACTCCTGCGGAACCCCCGCGGGGAAGCGCCACTGAAGGCCCTTGTGGACCTCACGGGCGAGCCAGGTGTCCTCCGTCTCGCCCTCGGGCACGGGGAACTTGGGCATCCGGTCCTTGGGCGCCCAGATCTCGTCGTACGGCTGGACGCGTTCGGCGATCCACAGCGTGTTGTCGCACCCTCCGGGGACCTCGGTGTCCCACTGGGCGCGCATCTCGGCCGCGGACTTGAGGAAGTACCCGTCGCCGTCGAATTTGAAACGGTTCTCGTCGGCGAGGGTCTTGCCCGTCTGCACGCACAGCATCGCCTCGTGCGCGTGGGACTGCTCGCGGGTGACGTAGTGGCAGTCGTTGGTGACCAGCGGCGGCATGCCGAGGTCCCTGCCGAGCTTGAGCAGATCCTCACGGACCCGCCGCTCGATGTCGATGCCGTGGTCCATGAGCTCCAGGAAGAAGTTGTCCTTCCCGAAGATCGACTGCCACTTCTCGGCCGCCTCGTAGGCCTCCTTGTGGTGGCCCAGGCGCAGGCGGGTCTGGATCTCGCCGGAGGGGCACCCGGAGGTCGCGATGATCCCCTCGGAGTGCTCGGCCAGGATCTCGGCGTCCATCCGGGCCCACTTGCCCAGCTGCCCCTCATACGAGGCGAGTGAGGACAGCAGGAACAGGTTGCGCAGGCCGGTCGCGTTCTCGGCGACCATGGTCATGTGGGTGTAGGCGCCCGAACCGGCGACGTCGTCACCCTTCTGGTGCTTCTCGCCCCACAGCACACGCTTCTTGTTGAATCTCGACTCGGGTGCGACGTACGCCTCGATGCCGATGATCGGCTTGATCCCGGTCTTGACGGCCTGCTTGTAGAAGTCCGAGGACCCGTACATGTTGCCGTGGTCGGTCATGCCCACCGCGGGCATCCCGAGCCTGGACGCCTCGGCGAACATCGGGTTGATCTGCGCCATCCCGTCGAGCATCGAGAACTCGGTGTGATTGTGCAGATGCACGAACTGGGATCCGCCCACGCAGCATTCCTCCTACGGCTTGTCCGGCCCAGTGTAGGTCGGTTATCCGACACGACCCGAAACGCCAGCACGCGTCGGGCGACGTGACCGTCCCGCCAGCGTGAACGCGATCACGGCCACCCAGATCAGCGCGAAGCCCGTCCACTGGACCGCGTCCAGTCGCTCCCCGACCACGAGCAGACCCCAGGCCATCTGCAGGACCGGGATGATGTACTGCAGCATGCCCACGGTGGCCAGGGGGATCCGCTGGGCGGCCGTCGCGAACAGCAGCAACGGCACCACCGTCACCAGGCCGGCGGTGGCAAGCAGCGCCGTGTGACCCACCCCGTGTCCGGTGAACGTCCCCGCGCCGGTCGCACCCAGCCACAGCAACACGGACAGTGCGAGCGGGGCGATGATCAGCACCTCCCCGGTCATCCCGATCACCGGGTCCGCGCGGAGCTTCTTCTTGAAGACCCCGTAGAGGCCGAAACTCGTCGCAAGGAGCACCGAGAGGTACGGGAAGTGTCCGTACCCGACGGTGAGGACCCCCACCGCGACGACGGCGAGGGCCACCGCGAACACCTGGGGACGGTTCAGTCGCTCGCGGAAGACCAGAACTCCCAGGAGGACGCTCACCAGAGGGTTGATCGTGTACCCCAGCGCCGCCTCGGTGACCCGCTCGGAGTTGACCGTGTGCACGTACACACCCCAGTTCACGGTGATGAACGCGGCGGCTCCGGCGATCCGCGCCCACGAGAGGCGGTCGAGCGCCCACAGGTCCCGCCACCGTCGCATGGCGGTGAGCACCAGCGCCATGATCACCAGCGACCACACGATGCGGTGGCACACGATCTCGACCGCGCCGGCGGGCTCGAGCAGCGGGAAGAACGCGGGGAAGAAGCCCCATATCGTGTACGCCAGAACCCCGGCGAGCATCCCCACCGCCACCGACCGGTCGGCGGAGTCCTGCTCGCGGAGCGCACCATCTCGCTCGGTCATCCGCACCACCCCGGCCCCTGCGCGCTCACGCCGACGGAACGGGCGCGTCGTCGGGAAGGGGCAACGCGGCGTCGACCTGCTGGGGCTGGAGCGGGCGGACGGCGAAGCGCTCCCACACCGCGTCGGCGGGCAGGGCCTCG
>NZ_JAALDX010000443.1 GCF_014145095.1 Dietzia sp. SLG310A2-38A2
GCAGCCGCTCGCCCAGCACCCGGGCGCAGGCCAGTGCGGCGGACGCCGGGTCGTCCATCGCCCGGGGGGCGCCGAACACCACGAGCGCGGCGTCGCCGAGGAAGCTGTCCACGACGCCGTCGTACTCCTCGACCGTCTCCACGACCACCCGGAAGAACCGGTTGAGGACGTCGACGACCTCCGAGGCCTCGGACCGCACCGCCATCTCCGTGGACCCGATGATGTCGACGAAGACGACGCCGACGTGGGAGGCGCTGCCGCCCAGTTCGGGGTCCCGCTCCTCGGCCGCCTCCGCGACCTCGCGACCCACGTGGCGGCCGAACAGATCCCGGAGCCGTTCGCGTTCCTGGAGCCCGGCCGCCATGCGGTTGAACCCGCGCTGGAGCTCGCCGAGCTCTGTACCGTCGTAGACCACCACCCGCCGGGAGAGCGTGCCGTCCGTGACGTCCTCCATGGCCCAGCGGAGACTGCGTAGCGGGCCGAGCACCGACCCGGTGGCCAGGGAGACGAGCAGGAACCCGGCGAGGAGCGAGGTGGCGCCGAGCACGATCACGATGACGGCGAGGCGTTCCAGCGACAGGGCCCGGCCCGCCAACGTGTAGATCGCCACGATGATCAGTCCCGCGATCGGCACCCCGCTGCCGACCGCCCAGGCCACGCGGAGCCGCGTCATCGCGCCCAGGAACCGCGCTCGGGGAGCCGGACCGCTGGCCAGGGCGACCGCGGCGACCGGACGGAGTCCAAAGTCGGCGAAGAGGAACGCCACACCGCAGACGACCATGCCGGAGAAGACGATCGTGAACCCGACCGACGGGATCGCCTCCGGGTCGATCACCCCGAAGGCGGGCGTGACCACGGCCGCGCCCAGCAGCCACAGGAACGCCTGGATCAGGGTCATGCGCCCGGGCAACCGGAGGGTCCGCACCCGCTCCCGGTCCGTGGGCTCGCGGCCGTCGAGGAACCACCGCACACGCCGGTAGACCACGCTCCGAACCCAGATCGTCCCGATGACCGTCGCCAGGAACACATACCCCGGGACCACGATCGCGGTGGGGACCGTGAACTCCCGGGACGGTAGGGTGGGGCCCGGCAGCACGAAGAGGATCAGCACCGCGGCAACGGCCACGCCGACGAGGTTGGACGCCAGCAGCGTCAGGAGCAGCAGGACCCGGACCCGTATGGTGCGCAGTCGCGCCGACTCCGTCTCGCGCCCGAGCAGCACCGAGCCCAGTTCCGGGCGTCGCAGCAGGGACAGGTCGAGTCGCACGGTCAACATCGTGCCATCTGCGGGCCCGGAAGTGACGACCTCGTCACACTCGGGTCGGGAACCGTGGTCCGGGGCCCGTCGGGGCGTAGGGTAGGCGAGTCGGCCCGCACCACTCTTGCCTCGGGCCGAATCGGATGTCGACCTCCCGTGGTCGCGCACCGGGCGCGTCGCCTCCGAGCGACGCGGTAACCCAGGAGCGCGCCGGGCAAGACGCCCCATCTATGTACGGAGATTCCTCCCTTGTCACGTTCCTTCGCCGATCTCGGCGTTCCTTCATCCCTGCTCGACGTCCTCACGGGCGTCGACATCGTCACCCCCACCCCCATCCAGTCGGCCACGCTGCCCGACGCGATGTCCGGACGCGACGTCCTGGGCCGCGGCCGCACCGGCTCCGGCAAGACCTACGCGTTCTGTCTCCCGCTGGTGACCCGGCTCGCCGCCTCGGCGCCCGCCGGCGGTCGCCGTAAGCGCAACTCCCCGCGCGGCCTGATCCTCGCCCCCACCCGCGAGCTCGCCCGTCAAATCGACGAGACGCTCGCGCCGCTGGCCCGGGCGATGGGCCTCAAGACCACCGTGATCTTCGGCGGCGTCTCGCAGGGCCGCCAGGTCAGCGCGCTCGACCAGGGCGTCGACATCGTGGTGGCCTGCCCGGGCCGGCTCGAGGACCTCATGGGACAGAAGCACTGCCGCATGGACTCGATCGAGGTCAGCGTCCTCGACGAGGCCGACCACATGGCCGACCTGGGCTTCCTCCCGGGAGTCACCCGGATCCTGGCGGCCACGCCCGCGGGTGCGCAGCGGCTGCTGTTCTCCGCGACCCTGGACCAGGGTGTGGACAAGCTGGTCCGGAAGTTCCTCGACAATCCGGTCGTGCACGAGGTCGACGACGGCTCCGCCACCCCCGGCGCGACCGCGCACCACGTCTTCCACGTGGACCCGGACGACCGCGTCCGCGCACTGGCGGACCTCGCCGGGGTGAACGAGCGGACCGTCATGTTCACCCGCACCAAGCACGGCGCCAAGCGACTGGCCAAGCAGCTCTCCGGACGCGGCGTGACCAGCGTCGACCTGCACGGCAACCTGTCGCAGAACGCGCGCGTCCGCAATCTCGACGCCTTCTCCTCGGGTCAGGCGAGCGTGCTCGTGGCCACCGACATCGCGGCGCGCGGTATCCACGTCGACGACGTGGGGCTGGTCGTCCACGCCGATCCGCCCGCCGAGCACAAGGCATACGTGCACCGCTCGGGTCGGACCGCACGCGCGGGTGCCGTCGGCACCGTGGTCACCGTGGCCACCTCCGACCAGGTCCGCGAGGTGCGTTCGCTGCTGCGGTCGGCCGGTGTGACGGCGGGCGAGATCGTGCTGCCCGTGGGCGCGAACGCCGCC
>NZ_JAALDX010000444.1 GCF_014145095.1 Dietzia sp. SLG310A2-38A2
CGACGCCCTGGAGACCCATGCCGCGCACCTGCCCCCGGCCGGCGGGGCGTACCTGCGCTCGGGAGAGGAGATGGCTGAGCTGTTCGACCGCTGGCCGGCCGCCGTCACCGGCGCGGCGGGCCTGGGTCGCGAGTGCGCATTCGACCTCCGGCTCATCGCCCCCGAGCTGCCTCCGTTCGATGTTCCCGAGGGCCACACGGAGGACAGTCGGCTCGCCGAGCTCACCTATGCGGGGGCCGCGCGGCGCTACGGGACGCGGGGGACGGCGCCGGAGGCCTATGCCCAGATCCGCCGCGAGCTGGGGGTGATCGCCGAGCTGGGGTTCCCCGGCTACTTCCTCGTGGTCCACGACATCGTCGAGTTCTGTCGCAGGGAGGGCATCCTCTGCCAGGGCAGGGGTTCGGCCGCCAACTCGGCGGTCTGCTACGCCCTCGGCATCACCAACGTCGACCCGGTGGGCGCGCACCTGCTCTTTGAACGATTCCTGTCCCCGGAGCGGGACGGTCCGCCCGATATCGACGTGGACATCGAGTCCGGTCGTCGGGAGGAGGCCATCCAGTACGTCTACTCCCGCTACGGGCGGGACCACGCCGCGCAGGTGGCCAATGTCATCACCTACCGGGGACGGTCGGCCGTGCGGGACGTGGCCCGGGCCCTCGGCTACTCCACCGGGCAGCAGGACGCATGGTCCAAGAGCGTCGACCGGTGGTCGGGTCTGAAGAACCACGAGCGGGAGGCCACCGAGCACACCGTCCCAGACGACGTGCTGGCGCTGGCCCGCAGACTCGTCGGACTGCCCCGGCACCTCGGCATCCACTCAGGCGGCATGGTGATCTGTGACCGGCCGGTGGCCGACGTGGTGCCCGTCGAATGGGCGCGCATGCCCGGGCGGACCGTCCTGCAGTGGGACAAGGACGACTGCGCGGCGGTCGGTCTGGTCAAGTTCGACATGCTGGGGCTGGGGATGCTCACGGCGCTACACCACGCCATCGACCTCGCGGCCGAGCACAAGGACCTCGAGGTGGATCTGGCCCGACTGGACCTCTCCGATCCCGAGGTCTACGAGATGCTGTGCCGCGGCGATTCCGTGGGGGTGTTCCAGGTGGAGTCGCGGGCGCAGATGGCCACGCTGCCCAGACTCCGGCCGCGGACGTTCTACGACCTCGTGGTGGAGGTGGCGCTCATCCGCCCCGGCCCCATCCAGGGAGGTTCCGTGCACCCCTACATACGCAGACGCAACGGGCGGGAGGAGGTGGTGTTCGACCACCCCGCGCTCGAGGCGGCCCTGGGGCGGACGCTGGGGATCCCGCTGTTCCAGGAGCAGCTCATGCAGATCGCCACCGAGATCGCCGGGTTCACCGGGGCGGAGGCGGATCAGCTCCGCCGGGCGATGGGGGCCAAACGCTCACCCGAGCGGATGGCGCGGTTGCGGGAGAGGTTCTTCGCGGGCATGCGCGACCTCCACGGCATCGGCACCAGCCCACCCGGGACGCCGGTCACCGGACCCGAGGTGGGGGAGCGGATCTGGGAGAAGATGTGCGCGTTCGCCAACTACGGCTTCCCCGAGAGCCACTCCCAGTCCTTCGCGGCGATCGTCTACTACTCGGCGTGGTTCAAGTGCCACCACCCGGCCGTCTTCTGCGCGGCGCTGCTGCGTAGCCAGCCCATGGGGTTCTACTCACCGCAGTCCCTCGTGGCCGACGCCCGCAGGCACGGTGTCACGGTCCACCGCCCGCGCGTCAACCGCTCGCTCGGCGGTGCCACGTGCGAGAACCGGGGAACCGAGGTGCGGCTCGGCCTGGAGTCCGTGCGGGCGATCGGCACCGACCTGGCCACGGCGATCGCCGACGAGCGCGACACCCACGGCCCGTACCTCTCGGCCGCCGACCTCGCCGG
>NZ_JAALDX010000445.1 GCF_014145095.1 Dietzia sp. SLG310A2-38A2
CGCGGCCACCTGGTCGGCGAGCCGCGATCGCACGCTCTCCGCGTCCGCCAGCTCCGCGCGGCGCGTCACCAGGTCGTCGGCGGCCAGTCGCAAGGTCGCGTCACGGAGGTCTGCCTGGACGGACTGGGCGCGGCGCGCCACCTCGGCCTGTCGACCGAGCGGCTTGAGCTGGCGGCGTAGCTCGCCGGTCAGGTCACTCAACCGGTCGAGGTTGCCCTGCATCCCGGCCAGTTTGCGCTGTGCCTTCTCCTTACGGCGGCGGTGCTTGAGGATCCCCGCGGCCTCCTCGATGAAGGCCCGCCGTTCCTCGGGCTTGGACTCCAGGATCTCGGCGAGCTTGCCCTGCCCCACGATCACGTGCATCTCGCGACCGATGCCCGAGTCCGAGAGAAGTTCCTGCACGTCCATCAACCGGGCGCGGTCACCGTTGATCTCGTACTCCGCCGCTCCGTCACGGAACATCCGCCGGGTCAGCGAGACCTCGGCGTAGTCGATCGGCAGCGTGCCGTCCGAATTGTCGAGGGTGAGCGTCACCTCCGCCCGGCCGAGTGGCGCCTTCCCCGCGGTACCGGCGAAGATGACGTCCTGCATCTTGCCGCCGCGCAACGACTTGGCGCTGTGCTCGCCCATCACCCAGGTCAGGGCGTCGACGACGTTGGACTTGCCGGAGCCGTTGGGGCCGACCACGCAGCAGATGCCGGGCTCGAACCTCAGAGTCGTGGGCGCCGCGAAGGACTTGAAGCCCTTGAGCGTCAGCGACTTGAGGTACACGGGTGTCGATCCTATGGCACGGCCGGCTACCGGCCCGGAGGCGTGACCACAGGGGCGGCGATCACCGCCGCGCGCCTACGGGCTGCCGGCTTCACCGCCAGCTTGTGGAGTTCGGACACCACGATGACCGTGGCGCCCACGGCTACACACAGCGCCCACTCACCGGGGTTGAGTGCGCTCAGTCCCATCGGGCCGGCGAGAGTCGGCCAGCTCACCACCAGCACCTGCAGGCAGGCGGCGACCGCCGTGGCGGCAATCAGCAGGGGGTTCGCCATCGGGTTGAGGAGAAACACCGAGCGGCGCAGGGCCCGGGCGTTCATCACCTGGAAGAAGCTGGCCGCCACCAGCACTGTCAGTGCCAGGGAGCGGGCGTGATCGGTCTCCACCCCCTCCCAGATCGCGCGTTCGTAGACCACCAGCGTCACGACTGCGATCCACACCCCGCTCAGCGCTGTCCGCCACCACATAGTGGCGTCGAGGACACCCTCACCGCGAGTCCTCGGGGGGACCTCCAACTCGTCGCCTTCGCCGGGTTCGAACGCCAGGGCGATCACCTGAATCCCGGAGGTCACCAGGTTGGCCCACAGCATCTGGACGGGCAGGAGTATCAGGGGAGAATTGGTGAAGACGTTGACCGCGACCGCCAGCAACGCGGCGATCGCCGTGGACAGGAGGAAGAAGGTGGCCTTGCGGATCGTCGCGAAGGTGACCCGGCCCTCCTCGACGGCGTGGACGATCGTGCTGAAGTCGTCGTCCGTGAGGACGATGTCGGAGGCCTCGCGCGCGACATCCGTGCCGGAGTCCCCCATCGCGACTCCGATGGAGGCGGCGCGGAGTGCGGGCGCGTCGTTGACCCCGTCCCCGGTCACCGCGACCACATTGCCCATCGCCATGAGCTGGTCGACGATCCGCATCTTGTCCTGCGGCGACACCCGGGCCGCGACCGTGGAGTCTGCCAGTCGGCCCCGGAGCATCGCGTCGTCCAGGGCCGCGATCTCGGCGCCGGTCAGCGGCGGCTGTCCGGTGTCCAAACCGAGCCTTCCGGCGATCGCGGTGGCCGTCACCGGGTGGTCGCCGGTGATCATCATGACCCGGATCCCAGCCGACCGGCATCCGGCTATCGCCTCCGGAACGCCAGGACGCGGTGGATCGGTCATGCCCTCCAGGCCGAGTAGGGTCAGGTCCTCCGGTACGCCCTGCAGGGACGCGTCTCCCAACCGCGGATCCCCGTCCCGGAGTTCCCGGCGGGCGGTGGCGATGACCCGCAGCCCCTCCGAGCCCATGGCGTCGTTGGCGACCAGGACGGCGGCCCGATCGAGGGCCGTGGTGCCCTCTGCGGTGAGCATTCGCGAACACATCGCGGAGACCGCATCGGGAGCACCCTTGACGTACAACACCGGCCGCCCGCCCTCACTCCGGATCGTCTGCGAGAACCCCAGTTCGGGCTCGTACGGCATGTGCGCCACCGGGGCGGCGGCCCGTTCGGTCGGCGTGACGACGCCCAGCC
>NZ_JAALDX010000446.1 GCF_014145095.1 Dietzia sp. SLG310A2-38A2
TGGCGGCCTCCGCCTCGAGTTGGAGGTCCGCCAGAACGGCGGCCATGGCCGGCTGGTCCACCAGGGTCGCCCCGAACGCCGCCCTGTGTCGGGCGTGCCACGCGGCCTCGGCCACACCCTGACGCATGCCGGCCGTCGCGCCCAGGACGCAATCGAGGCGGGTGCGGCCGACCATCTCGATGATCGTGCGCACCCCGCGGCCGGCATCGCCGACCATCCAGCCCAGGGTGCCGTCGAACTCCACCTCGGACGAGGCGTTGGACTTGTTGCCGAGCTTGTCCTTGAGACGCTGGACCAGGAAGGGGTTGCGCTCGCCGCCCGGGAGGACGCGGGGGACGAGGAAGCAGCTCAGGCCCTCCGGCGCCTGCGCCAGCACCAGGAAGGCGTCCGACTGCGGGGCCGAGCAGAACCACTTGTGGCCGCGCAGCATGTGCAGGCCGTCGCCCACCGGGGTGGCCGTGGTGGTGTTGGCCCGGACGTCCGAGCCGCCCTGCTTCTCGGTCATGGCCATGCCGAACAGCACGCCCGACTTGGTGGCGGGGTCGCGCAGCTGGGGGTCGTAGACCGTGGACATCAGCGCCGGCTCCCATTCCGCGGCCAGTTCGGGGCTCAGCCGCAGCGACGGGACCACGGCGTGCGTCATGGACAGCGGGCAGCCGTGACCGGCCTCGATCTGCGAGACGAGCATGAAGCCGACCGACCGCTCCACGGTGGCGCCGGGACCCGGGTCCGCCCAGGCGGAGGTGTGCAACCCGCGGGAGACCGAGTACTCCATGATCCGGTGGTAGGAGGGGTGGAACTCGATCTCGTCCACCCGGTTGCCCCACCGGTCGTGGGCGCGGTGCACCGGCGGCAGTGTGTTGGCCAGTTCCGCGTCGTGCTGGTATTGCTCGGTGCCCACGTGTCGGCCGATCTCGTGGAAGCGCTGGGTGGCCGCGTCGGGGGCGAAGACGCCCACGGCCTCGCAGAGGGCAGGATTGAGGGCGTACTCGTCCACGTCCACGCGCGGCGGCGCCTGGTTGAGGACCTCGTGGGTGGTGTGGTTTCGGGTGGTCGACATGAGCTGGGTCCTCCTCCGGCCGGCGGTGTTCAGGACTTGAAGTACATGAGTTGGTGACTCGTTGCGAGCAGGGTGCCATCGCGGCTCCACAGCCTCGCCGATTCGTCGTGGTAGTTGCCGTGGAACCGGTGGGCGTGGACGCTGCCCAGAACGAAATCCGTGCCCTGGGCCGCGATCTCGTCCGCGGTGGCCAGGTAGTGGATGGTCAACGTCACGGTTCCCGCGGGGACCGGCCTACCGAGCCGGAGGAACGACCTCGGGAAGAACGAATCGCACATCGCCGTGAGCGCGACGTGGTCGAGGGGGCGGGGCGGGGTGTCGCGGATCCACATCGTCGTCGTCGAATCCGGGCTCGTCTCCCCGTCCTCGACCGACTGCCACGCCCCGGTCACGAACCGCATGTCGTAGTTGTCCACCCACCTGACCCCGCGGTCCGCCGCGGCCGGGGTCAGGTCCTCCGGCGCCGGGACCTCGGGCGGACCGGCCTCGGTCTCCGACCACGTCTCGCGGCGCAGCGCGGTGATCGCCGTGGCGGTGGTGACCACCTGATCGCCCTGGCGCATCTCGAGCCACCAGTGCTGGTTGGAGCGGTTGGTACGGGTCGGCAGCACCTCGATCTCGAACTCGCCCTCGGCCACCGGGCCCGCGAAGTTCAACGTCAGCGCCAGGGGGTCACCGTGTCGCCCGGGGTGCTGCAGGATCGCCTGCAGCATGGTCGCCGCGGTCGTACCGCCGAACGGCCCGACCATGTTGGCCCACGCGTCGACGGTGCGGCCCCGGACCAGGTTCTCGCCGCCGCGTTCGAGCGCGACGGCCTGGTCCAGCGCGTGGGCGGGGGCGTTCTGACCGGTCACGGCATTCTCCTGATCAGGCGGCGTGAGGGGTGCGCCACCGAGTGGTCCCACCGTACCGAGGGGGCGAGGCGAGCCAGCCACAACTCACGGTGGCCCTGCGGTGTGAGCCATGTCACCATAGAGGGGCAAGGGCTCATGTGGAGAGGTGGCCTCGATGTCCGGAACCGTCAGAACACTCACTGTCACAGCCCTGACCGCCGGCCTGGTCGCGTCCTGGGCGCCCGCTGCATCCGCGGTCAACACCGACTCCCTCATGCCGCCGCCCGCCGGATGTTCGGTGGACGTGCAGCGGATCGCCGCGCAGACCCCCGGGCCGTTCCCCGGCGTCGGGTGGACGGTCGGGCAGAGCGGAAACCTGTGCGGTGAGCTCGGCTACCTGTTCCTGGAGACCGCGGGCGGGACTGTCTCGTCACCCACCCGAGTCGTCCTGTTCCACCGCGGCGAGCAGGTCGCGACGCAGCCCGGCACCACTCCGCGTGTCCTGCTGGGGCAGCACAGCGACTTCCACGTGGAGCTTCGCGTGCAGCAGGAGCCGGCGGCGGGGCAACCCAACGCGGCCGCCGTGTACGCCTCCACCATCTACGTGTGGAACCCGCTCGCCGGCGCGGGCGACGCGACCCCTGTCGGACCGCTGCCGCCCGGGATGACTCTCTAGCGCGGGCCCCGGTGTGGCGACGTGAGCGGGTCGGACCGGCTTAGGGGGAAGCGGGGCCCCGGTGGGCCGGGTGGCGGTCGGTCCCCGGTC
>NZ_JAALDX010000447.1 GCF_014145095.1 Dietzia sp. SLG310A2-38A2
GCGTTGCGGGCACCGGGGCGGTCGAGGGTGACGAGCAGGACGTGGTCGCGGCGCTCGGTGCGGACGGCTGGTCGGGTCTCGGGTGTGGTCATGCCCTCAGTCTCGCGCGGCCCGCCGACCCACGCGGCCGAAACGCCCACCTCCCTCGGGCCCGCGCGGGAGGGGGTGGGCGACCACCGGGATCCGGCAGCGGGGGAGACGCGCTCACCCCTGCTGGGCAATCTCGCCCTCCTCGGATATATTTGATTTCGATTCTCGGCCGAGGTCCCTCGGTCGTTCGTGATCCCCGGAGATGAGGTGGCGGATATGGCCGCAACACGACTCGCGCAGCGTCCGCAACTCTCCGAGGAGGTCGCGGACCACGTCCGGACCCGGATCATGAGCGGCGAGGTACGCCCCGGGGACTTCATCCGGCTGGACGAGACCGCAGCTGCTCTCGGGGTGAGCGTGACCCCGGTGCGCGAGGCCCTGCTGACCCTACGGGGGGAGGGGCTGGTCGATCTGGTCCCGCGACGCGGCTACCTGGTCTCGCCGATGAGCAGGCAGGATGTCGAGGACATCTTCTGGCTGCAGGCCCAGCTGTCCAAGCGGATCGTCGACCGTGCCATCACCCGGTTCGACGAGGCGGCCGTCGACCACCACGCCCGCCTGGTGGAGGACTTCGAGGCGGCGGCCATGATGGGCGATCCGGACCGTGTGGTGAGCGCGCAGTACGCCATCCACCGCTCGATCAACCGGGCGTCCCGGTCGGACAAGCTGTCCCGCTTCCTCAACAACGCGGCCCGCTACATGCCCTACCGGCTCTACGCCGAGGATCCGGACTGGCGGTCCACCGCGCTCGAGGACAACAGGCGGATGCTCGAGGCGCTGCGCACCGGCGACGTGGAGACGGCCCATGCCGTGGTCGACAGGGAGTTCACCAACGGCGCCGAACTGCTCGTCGGGCATCTCCAGCGCGCCGGCGTGTGGGACGAGGAGCGCGACGAGGACCGGGGCGCGACGCTGGTCACGCAGGCGTGACCTGACGACACCACTGGCGCGGACCATTCTCGCGACGCGTTCTCGAGACACCGCAGGCCGGGGCGATGCCGCCCCGGCCTGCGGTGTGCGACACCAGCCGCGTCACATCAACGGGCGACCGGTCCGCAGACGCCACTTCAGATCCAGCAGGAGAACCCGGTAGGTGAGTGTTCGGACCGCATGCGGCAGCAGTCGGTTCACCGCGGCGGTCACCGTCAGGAACTGCTCGAACCGGCGCTGGTCGCGCGGATCCCACGGCAGCCCCAGGGCGTCGCGGAACTCACGGTGCAGGAAGCCGGTGGTCACCCATTTGTTGAGTCGACCGAACAGGGCGGTGGTCGGCTGCGGGAGCATCCGGAGTTCCGTCAGACCCACCAGGTGCTCGCGCACCGACTCGTCGAAGCGGATGCGGGACTTGCCCTCACGCCAGTAGTCGTCGAACTCCGCGCGGGTGGCCGGCCACTGCTCCGCCCGCACCTGGAGAGTCGTTCCCAGCGACGGCGCCGAACGGTAGAAGGCCTCGCGGTCGGCATCGGTCAGGGCGCCGTGCAGCCACTCGAAGGCGTCCTCGAATCCCACGTAGAGACAGGCGGCCACCCACATCTGCAGCTTGGGGTCGATCGCGCTGTACTTGACCGGACTGTCGGGCGTCGAGTGCACCCTTCGGTGGATACGGGTGACCTCCTCGCGGTAGACGCGCTTGTCGTCGTCGCTCCCCAGGGTGGCCACCGCGAGGTACTGGAAGGTCGTCCTGGCCCGTTTGAGCGGCCGCTTGTAGACGTTCCCGGTGTCCACGCGGCTCTCGCGGACGCCCCAGCCCACCTCGGGCCACGACAGTTGCATGATGACGTTCGCGACCCCTCCGGCGGCACCGATCGAGTCGAGCGCGTCGGGGAGAGCGGGAGGCGTGCGGCGCCGGGTCGCGGGGGCGGGATTGCGGTGAAGTTCCGTGATCACGGGATCGTTCTCCTCAGGGAGTCGGTGCTGTTCGGGCTGTCGGGGTGTCAGGCGTTCGGTCTGTGGAAACGGATCAGGCGAGTTCGGCGGAGTCGAGCAGCCAGCGGTTCCCGTCGCGGACCAGGGTCACGACCATCCGGCTGGTGTCGACCCGCCCCTCGGGGACGGTGACGTTGGTGATCTCCTGGTCCAGGAAGAGCAGCACCACGGCGCTGCCGGTGTCGATGGACTCCACGGCCGCGTGCGGGACGGAACCGACCGAGGTCCCCTCTCCGCTGCTGAGCAGTTCGCGCAACCCCTCCGACACCTCGCGGTACCGTTCGGCGAAGTCGGAGGTGGCCTCGGCCGTGACCGCGTCCAGGTTGGCGTCCACGTCGGTGTGGTCGTAGGAGGCCAACTGGACCACCAGCCGCGACGCGTCCTCGGCCGCGCTGCGGCGCAACTCGTCCTCGCGATGGTCCTGCCACACCAGGTAGCCCAGGACCGAGCAGGCCACCAGGAGTACGACCACGATTCCGGCCACAGCGGCGCGCCGGGATCGACCCGGCCGTCTGCTCTCCTCGGGGAGGGTGCTGCCGCCGTTCGTGCTGTCCACGTCGGGGGTGCCGTCGTTCGGGTTCTCAGCCGCCATCGCGCAGTCCTTCCATCATCGCGAGCCAGTGCCCGGCGATCTCTCTGCCGGTGGGTATCAGCAGCGGGTCCCCGGCAACGGCCGGTCCGATCACCGTGCCGGGTTCCGTCGCGGTGGCCAGTCCCTCGGCGTCAGGCCGCGGCGCCGCGCGCGATCCCCGCTGCTCGAGGTTCTCCCCCGGCGGGCAGTACAACCGGAGGTTCGGAGTGGGAGGCGATTCGTCGGCCACGTCCCGCGCCTCGTACGGGTAGACGCACACCGGCCCCTGCGTGGCGACGAGCTGGAAGTCGGCGCGCCCGTCGCGGACGGTGCCCGCCAGCCCCCGCAGTCCGCGTTCACCCTGCGTCAGACCCGCCTCCCACGCGGGCCCGCGATCCCGGAAGACCGGGGTGACGACGAGGGAGTTGGCGAGGAGCCCGGCCGCGGACTCGCGGTTGGTGTCGAGGAGACGCTGCGCCCGCAGCATGGCATCCGGGGAGCGGTCGAGCAGGTAGACGAGGGTGTCCTCCTGCCGGGCCAGTTGTCCGGTGACATCTCGGGCCACCGCGACCGACCCCGAGATGGGGGCGTCCCGGGCGGCGAGCGCCCGCACGGTGAGCAGTCCGTCGTCGACCATCCCGCGGAGTGTGGGCGCCCGCGCCGCGAGCACTGCGGTGAGCCGCGCCGTGTCCTCGAGCATCGCGCCCAGTCGCGGTCCGTTCCCCTCCAGTGCGGTGGCCATGCTGTCGCCGAAGGACTCCAGCGACGCGGGATCGATGGCGCGCAGCGACACCTCGATGTCGGCGATGAGGTCCTCCAACGCCGGGGGTTGCTCGTTCTCGGGGACCGAGAGCTCATCCCCGTCGGCGAGGTAGGGGCCGGAATCGGAGTCAGGGCGCACGTCGAGTCGGTTGTCACCCAACGCCGTGCTGGTCACCACCCGGGCGTGCGCGGCGACAGGGATGCGCACGCCCTCGATGATCCGCAGTCGCAGCTGGACCCCCCGGCCGTCACCGTCGAGCACGGCCTTCTGGACCTCACCCACGTCCACACCGCGGTAGGTCACCCGGACGCCCGGACCGAGTCCCCGCGCGTCCTCCGTGTTCGCCACCACCACGTAGCCGCTGGCCACGTCGGCGTCCTCGCGGACGTACCTGATGCCGTAGCCGATCGCCACCACGGAGACGAGGGCGAAGATCAACGCCTGGATCACGACGAGACGGTTCACGGCGTGCCTCCCACGGGCGGTTGCGCGTCGGGCGGTCCGGATGCGCCCGGGGGCAGGGGCCGGCCGGCGCGCACCTCCCCGCCGGTGCCCAGATGATCGAGGGAACCGGGCAGGTCCAGCGCTCCGTCGAACATCAGGTGATCACCACGGATCGCGGTGTCGAATCGTTCGACGAACAACTGGAGGGCCTCCAGGGTGGGGGCCACCTCGTCGCCGAAGCCCTGCATGTCCTGCAGGAGGACCGTCAGGGTGCGCAGGGAGGGGGCCAGTCGCCCCTCGGTGCCGGTGGTGAACTGCTCGACCAGGACCGTGAGCGCGGCGGCGGTGTCCACCAGTTCGGTGATCGTCTCGCGGCTGCGTGCGGCCTCGGACACGAGCTCTGCGGAGACCTCCAACCCCCGGTCGATGAGGTCCCGTCGCTCGGCCAGCGACTGGTTGACGCGGTCCAGGGCGACGACGGTGCGATCGATGTCGTCCCGATGGGCCTCGTACAGCGCGAGCGCGCGGTCGCCACGGTCGCGGATGCGGTTGATCTGCTCGCCCCGACCGTCCAGGGCCACCGTCAACTCCCTCATCACCGATCCGAGCTGATCGATCCCACTGCCGTTGAGGAGGAGTCCCAGTGCGGCGAGGCTGGACTCGAGGTCGGGACCGACCGCCGTGCGCTCCCGCGGTACCAGCCGGGTGTCCTCGAGCAGCGCCCCGGTCGCCTCCCCGCGGGGCGGGGTGAGGGCGATGAACGGGCTCCCGAGCGCCGTCGGCAGCCGGATCTCGGCGAACACGTCGGCGGGGACGGAGGAGTCGCCCTCGAGTCGCACCCCCACCACGGCGTCCCTTCCGTCGGTCTCCACGACCCGGACGCGCCCCACGAGGCGTTCGCCGTAGCGGACCTCGGCACCGGGGGCCACTCGGTCGGCGCGTTCGAACCGCATCTCGACGTTCGTCGATCCCTCCCCGGCGGACATCCCGAGGGGCACTGCCTGGAGCGCCAACTGCGGGGTGTTCAACGCCACCAGGCCGGCCAACCCCAGCACGACCACTCCGAGGAGGGTCGCGGCGGTACGGGTGAACCTCATCGCTCAGCCACCCCCCGTGATCCGCTCGAGGGCGCCCGCGATGCCCAGGGGGTCGCCCTGCTCCACGGGGAACATCAGCGGATTGGTCAGCCCGGCGCCCGTGCACAGCGGGAGGGGGTGCTCGGCGCACAGCTCACGCCCGCGGGCGAAGTGCGAGATGTTCGAGGAGATGTTCAGCCTGATCCGGGCACGCCCGTCGGGACCGATCGAGTCCCCCAGGTTCTCCATCATCAGCGGGTACAGATCGAGGAACTCGGCGAAGTCGGAGCGATGTCGCGCGAACAGGGCGGTGACCTCACGGGTGGACGCGGTGGTCTCGGTGATGTCCCCGCCCCGTTCCGCCACGATCCGGTCCACCTCGTCGAGGATCGTCCGCAGGTCTTCGGCGGGCGCCGCCACGTCGATGTCGTCCTCCCGGAGTTGACGCCCGAGACTGTCGAGCCCCAGGACGAGCTCGCGCATGGTCTGGTCCCTGCCCCCGGCGGCGTCCATCAACACGGCGAGGTCGGACACGATCGCGTCGAGATCCTCCGCGCGGTCTCCCCCCACCGCCGAGACGGTCGACAGGTCACGGATCGCGCGGCTGAGCGTCTCCCCGCGACCGTCCAGCGCCTGTGCACCGCGGTCGAGCGCGCCGGCGACCTCTCCGGCCCCGGGGGCGAACGCGGAGCTCAACGTGTCCAGGCTCGAGACGAACTCGTCGAAGTCCAGTGGGGCCCGGGTGCGGTCGACCCCGATGACCCCGCCCTCGGGGAACGTCGGCCCCCCGTCGTAGGCGGGGGTGAGCTCGACGAAGCGATCGGCGATCACCGCCGGGTTCATCACCACCGCGCCCACGTCCGCGGGCAGGAGCGTCCCAGGGTCCAGGGACAGATGGACCCGGGCCACCGCACCGGCGGGGTCGACCTTCTCCACGAGGCCGACCTCCACCCCGGAGACCCGCACGTGCGATCCGGCGTAGACGCCGTCGGCGGAACTGAATTCCGCGACGATCCTCACGCGGTCGTGACCCCCTCGCGCCCCCGACAACAGGTAGGCGAGAGTCAGCACGGCCACCAGCACCAGCGCGAGGATCACGGCCACCCTCATCCGAGTCAGTTGCATCCGTCGATCACCCCCAGTGCGCACAGGGCCGAGTCCGGGATCGGCCCGGTGGGCGTCGCGACGTCCGTCCACGGGCCGTTGCCCGTGGCATCGGTGACCGAGCGCAGCCCCGCCGGCATGCGGGTCAGCACCTCGTCCATCACCTCGATGTTCCGTTCGTAGGTCTGGGAGATCGACCGCATGTTGGCCAGGAGCCGGTCCACGTCGTCACCTTCCTCCTCGAGAAGCACCCGCACCCGCGCCGAGAGCTCCTCCAGCGAGGTCACCAACGCGCTGAGCGCCTCCCGGCGCTGGGTGAGGACGGTCACCAGCACCAGGGACTGCGAGGTGAGTGCGCGGATGCTCGCCTCCTGGGAGACCAGGACCCCGGTGACGTCACGGGTGGTGACGACGAGCCGGGACATCCGTTCGTCCTCCCGGGCGAGAACGCCCAGGGCGGCCGACACGTCGTCGACCGCGCGACCGGTGCCCTCGGCGTCCTGAGGCAGCACCCGGTCGAGACCGGCGATCATCGTGCTCACCGCGTCGGTGTCGAGTCCGTCGGCGAGATCGGAGATCGCACCGCCGACGTCGTCGATCATGTAGGGAGACGTGGTCCGCTCGATGCCGATGCGCCGCTCCGGCCCGAGGTCGCCGGCCCCGAGGGGGTCGACGGCGAGGAACCGGTTGCCCAGGATCGACCTGAGTCCGACGGTCGCCGTACTCGCCTCCCCGAGGGATTGACCGCGGTCGAGCCGGAAACCCACGACCGCGTGGGGCCCCTCCAGGGTGAGGAAGTCGACGCGCCCACTGGGGACCCCGGCCACGAGCACGGCGTCTCCCGCCCGCAGACCCCCGGCGTTGTCGAACTCGGCCGTGTAGTGCTCGGTCCGGAGCACGTACCACAGGCGCGGGAGCGCGACGCTGGCCGCGAACACCGCCAGCACGAGGAGGATCGAGACGGCGCCCACCAGGACCGTGTTGCCGCGGCGTCCGTGCCGGGGGTCCCTGGCGAGATCGCGGACGCTCTCCCACAGGACGCTCGCCACCCTCGGAGTGGTGCGGCCCGGCGGGGCGTCGTGTCGGCTGCTGTTCATCGGCACGACCACGAGTTCCGGTATCCGAACAGGCTGGTCTCCCAGTCGTCCCACTTCACGGTGAAGTTGCACATGTACAAGGCGAGGAACCCGCCCTTCTGTCCGGTGGCGTTGACCTCCCGGGCGAAGACCGGCGCCGCGGCCAGGGCCTCGTCGAAGGCCGGCGTGTGGGGGATCCACCCGTCCGTGGTGAGCCGGGCCGCGTCGATGCTCGAGCGCAGATCCGGTTCCGTCTCGCGGAGCATCGCGGTGAGCGTGGCGGTCGAGCGGTCGCCACGCTCGATCAGCAGTGCCAGGTCTCCGCCGTCCCCGTCCGCCAGGGCGCCGGAGACCATGTCCAGGCCGCGGACGAGCCGTTGCAGGTCCTCGCCCCGGTCGGTGAGGGTCTCGTTCAGGGCGATCACGTTGTCCGCCAGCCTCGTGTACACCTCGTCCCTGTCGAGGATGTCCCGGCTGAGCAGCGCCAGCCGCGCGAGCAGGACATCCATCGATCCGGGCTCCCCCTGGAACGCCGCGACGACGGTGCGGGACAGCGAGTTGACCTCGTCGGGTCGGACGGCCTCGAACAACGGCTTGAAACCGTTGACCAGGGCGGTGAGGTCGACCGGCGCGGTGGTGTCCGACAACGGGATCCGGGACCCCTCGGGAAGCGAGGTGGGGCCACCGACCGACGGCCGGCCGTCCTCCGTCGGGTCGAGCGAGAGATACCGGATCCCGAGCATGTCCCCGTAGCGGACGGACGCACGCGCGCCGAGGGTGACGGGGCTGCGCTCGGCGACCTCGAAGTCGACCACGGCGATGACGTCCCCACCCGGGGCGACCTCCCGCTGGACCCCCAGGACCCTGCCCACCCGGACGCCCGCGACGGTCACCTCGGACCCGGGCCCCAGTCCGCCGACGTCGGTGAACTCCGCGGCGTAGACGCGCGCTCCCCAGCCGATCGGCACCCGGAGCGTGTTGACCACCAGGACGGTGCACAGCACCCCGACCAGACAGTAGGCGAAGAGTTGCAGTGCGGGTCCGAGACCGCGGCGGCTGGTCATCGGATCTCCACCTCCGTACCGCGGACGAGCGGGCCCAGCATCGTCCACGCGGCGGCGTCCGGTCCGGCGGTGGCGCCCTCGGGGCCGGGCGGCGGGAC
>NZ_JAALDX010000043.1 GCF_014145095.1 Dietzia sp. SLG310A2-38A2
TCGGGGAGGTCGAGCGACTCCAGGAAGCGAGCAGCGGCGGAGTCGACATCGCTGTCCTGTGCGGTTCTCGCGGGCCAGCGATGCACCGTCGGACGGTCCCCCAGGGAGTCGAGCAGTGCCTCGTCCAGCTGGCCGTCGTTGCGTTCCGGGTGGTCGGCGGGAACGAAGCGTTCGTCGCCGAAGAAGATCGTGACCTTCTCCCATTCCACGGTCGAGTCGGCGAGCGCGGCGGCGGTCTTGACCCCCACCGAGCCCCCCGTCAGCGACAGGCTCGCCCGTCCGGCGGCGGCGATCCGTCCGGTCAGGTGCTCCGCCGCCGCACGGGCGGCCGCGGTGGCGAGTGCGTCGGAGTCGGCGTGGACGAGATGACGGATGTGGGACATCGGGCCTCCTGTGGTGTCGGGTCTCGGTCGTCCGGTTGGTTGGCGGCCCCGCTCAGCGGACGGAGGCCGAGGTGTAGATCACGCGATCGTGGTTCGCGAGTGCGTCGGCGTACACGCCGTCGGTGTCCATGCGGCGCAGCTCCTCGGCGAGGCAGTCCGCCACGCTCCGTTTCACCAGCGTCACCCGTGTGGGGGAGTGGCCGGTGATCCGCAGCTCCGCGGAGGTGGGGCTCACCTGCTCGATGACGATCGATCCGGAGGCCCGCTCCAGGACCACCATCCGCGGCCCCACCGCGCGGTGGACGTCGATCCCGAGGCGGGAGGCGAGCCACCCACCGGCGAGGTCCACGGACGCGGCCCGTTCCGGGCCGCACACCGTGGCGCCGGTGATCGTCTCGAACGGCGGCCGGTCCAGCGTGGCCGCCAGCAGGGAACGCCAGTGCGTGACCCGGGCCCAGGCGAGATCGGTGTCACCCGGGGAGTATCCGGCCGCCCGCTTGGCCAGTGCGTCCGTGGGGTGCCCCTCGGCGTCGGAGTCCACGATCCGGCGACGCGCGAGACGACCCACCTTGTCCTCGGACAGCAGTGTCGGCGAATGCCTGGGCCACCACACCGCGAGAGGGGTGTCCGGCAGGAGCAACGGGGTGACCAACGAGGCGGACTGCGACGCCATCGCCCCCGAGGTCCGGAGGACCACGACCTCGGCCGCTCCCGCGTCGCCACCGACCCGGATCTGACCGTCGAGCCGGTCAGCCCTGGCGCGGTTGCCGCGGATCACCACGATCACGCGACACGGGTGCTCGCGACTGGCCTCGTTTGCCGCCTCGATCGCGGATTCGCTGCCGCGGACGTGGTCGGTGAGGACGATCAGCGTGAGCACCCGGCCGATGGTGCTCAGCCCCGCGTCCTCACGGATCTGCACGAGCTTCTTGGAGATCTCGCGGGTCGAGGTGTCGGGCAGGTCGATGATCACGGTCGCCTCCAGGCGCGGCCACTGCGGGCCAGGATGTCGTCGGCACCACGCGGACCCCACGTCCCGGCCTGGTACTGCTCCGGGGTGCCACCGGCCGACCATTCGTCGAGGACGGGATCGAGGAGCATCCAGCTCAACTCCACCTCGCGCGAGACGGGGAAGAGTGACGGCTCGCCGAGCAGCACGTCCAGGATCAGCCGCTCATACGCCTCGGGGGAGGACTCGGTGAACGCCTCGCCGTAGGCGAAGTCCATGTTGACGTCGCGAACCTCCATCGCGGTCCCGGGCACCTTGGACCCGAACCGCAGTGTCACGCCCTCGTCCGGCTGCACCCGGATCACCAGGGCGTTCTGGCCCAGTTCCTGGGTCATGGTCGCGTCGAAGGGCAGGTGTGGCGCGCGTCGGAAGACCACCGCGATCTCGGTGACGCGACGGCCCAGCCGCTTGCCGGTACGCAGGTAGAACGGGACCCCGGCCCAGCGTCTGTTGTGGACCTCGAGGGTGATCGCGGCGTAGGTCTCGGTGGTGGAGGACGGATCGTATCCGTCCTCGTCCTTGAGCCCCACCACCTGCTCGGACCCCTGCCACCCACCGGAGTACTGGCCCCGGGCCGCGGTCTCGGAGATCGGCAGCGCCAGTGAGGTGGACTCGAGGACCTTGGTCTTCTCCGCCCGCAGCGCGGCGGCCGAGAAGTCCGTCGGTTCCTCCATGGCCACCAGCGCCATGAGTTGGATGAGGTGGTTCTGGATGACGTCGCGCGCGGCCCCGATCCCGTCGTAGTAGCCCGCGCGGCCGCCCAGACCGATGTCCTCCGCCATGGTGATCTGCACGTGGTCGACGTGATTGGCGTTCCACACCGGCTCGAAGAGCTGGTTGGCGAACCGCAGGGCGAGGATGTTCTGGACCGTCTCCTTGCCCAGGTAGTGGTCGATGCGGAACACCGAGTCCTCGGGAAACACCGCGCCCACCACCGCGTTGAGCTCGCGGGCACTCGCCAGATCGTGCCCGAAGGGCTTCTCGATCACCACCCGGCGCCACGATCCGTCGACCGCCCTGGTGCATCCGGTCCGGTCGAGGTGCCGACAGACCGTGGGGAAGTCGTCCGGGGGGACGGACAGGTAGAACGCATAGTTGCCGGCCGTGCCCCGTTCGACCTCCAGGGCCGTCAGCTGCTCCGCCAGGTGATCGAAACCCTCGTCGTCGTCGAAGGTCCCGGTGACGAACCGCAATCCCGCCGCCAGTTGCTCCCACACGTCCTCACGGAACGGGGTACGGCACCGTTCCCGGGCGTGTTCACGGGCGAACTCGGCGAACTCGGAGTGGGTCCACCGGCGCCGGCCGAAGCCGATGAGGGAGAAGCCCGGGGGGAGCAGACCCCGGTTGGCGAGGTCGTAGACGGCGGGGATGAGCTTCTTCTTGGAGAGGTCGCCGGTGACGCCGAAGATGACCAGCCCGGACGGGCCGGCGATCCGTGGCAGCCGCCGGTCCCGCGGATCGCGGAGCGGGTTGGCCGAGCCCTCCGGGCCGCCGACAGGATCGCCGACGGCCGGGAAGGGCCGACTGGCCGGTTCGGTCACGACCCCGAGTGGATCTCGTCGATCCGCGAGGTCACCGTGGCGATCAGGTCGTCCCACGCGCTGACGAACTTGCTCACACCCTGCTGCTCGAGCAGGGTGAAGACCTCGTCCAGGTCTATCCCCTCCGCACGCAGTGCCTCGAGGGTCTCCCGCGAGGC
Source organism: Dietzia sp. SLG310A2-38A2 (assembly GCF_014145095.1). Taxonomy (GTDB): domain Bacteria; phylum Actinomycetota; class Actinomycetes; order Mycobacteriales; family Mycobacteriaceae; genus Dietzia. Next base: position 3,092 of record NZ_JAALDX010000043.1, read on the forward strand.
CTCACCGGTGCCCCGCACCGTGTCCCCCTCGAGGACGCCGTGGTCCGCGAACGCCTCCATGGTCGCGAAGGGCATGGTGTTGACGGTGCCGTGGGTGACGAGACCACTCACGTAGAGGGTGTCGGGGTATGCGGGGTCCTTGACGCCGGTGGACGCCCACAGCAGCCGCTGGGGTCGTGCCCCCCGGGCCGCGAGATCACCAAAACGACCGGAGGTGTCGTAGACCTCGTCGTAGACGTCCTGACACAGCCGCGCGTTGGCCAGTCCCGCCCTGCCACGCAGGTCGGAGTCCGCCGGCAGGCGGGAGTCGATCTCGGTGTCGAGTCGGCTGACGAACACCGAGGCCACCGAATGGATGCGGGAGAGGTCGTGACCGGCTGCCGCCGCCCTCTCCAACCCCGCCAGGTACGCCTCCGCGACCGCGCGGTACTGGTCGGCCGAGAAGATGAGGGTCACGTTGACGTCGATGCCGCGCCCGATCACCTCCGTGATCGCGGGGAGCCCCGCCGAGGTGGCCGGGATCTTGATCATGAGGTTGGGTCGGTCGACGACAGCGGCGAGCTCGACGGCCTGGGCCACCGTCTCCTCCGTATCGTCCGCCAGCCGGGGGTCGACCTCGAGCGAGACGCGTCCGTCGACGCCGTCGGTGGCCTCGAACACGTCGGCCAGGACGGCACAGGCGTCCCGCACGTCCGCGGTGGTGAGCGCGCGGACGACGGAATCGACGTCCCTATCGGTCCGGACGGCCTCGGCGAGCGCGGACTCGTAGGCCGACGAGTCACCCAGAGCGGCCTGGAAGATCGCGGGGTTGGTGGTGACTCCCACGACCGAGTAGGTGGACATCCGCTCCTCGAGCTCACCCGAGGTGAGCAGCTGGCGGGACAGGTCGTCGAGCCAGACCGAGACGCCGGCGGCGCTCAGTGCGGCGAGATTGGCGTTGGTCATGATGCCTCCCCGTTGACGGCCGCGAGCGATTCGCGGGCTGCGGCGACCACGGCGTCGCCGGTGATTCCGAACTCGGTGTACAGGGTCTGGTACGGGGCGGACGCGCCGAAGTGCTCGAGCGACACCGCCCGACCCGCGTCGCCGAGGAAGCGGTACCACGGCATCGCTATCCCGGCCTCGACACTCACCCGGGCGCGGACCGACCGGGGGAGGACCGACTCGCGGTACTCCGGATCCTGTTGGTCGAAGAACTCGACACACGGCATCGACACCACCCGGGTCGGGACGCCCTCGGCCTCGAGGACCTCTCGTGCCTCGACCGCAAGGTGGACCTCGGAACCGGTACCCATCAGGATCACCTCGGGGGAACCGGTCGACGCCTCGGCCAGCACGTAGCCACCGCGCTCGACGCCCTCGCGCGCCGACTCGGCCGTGCCCTCCAGGACAGGGATGTCCTGGCGGGTCAGACACAGCCCCTTGGGACCGTCGAGGGCCATGAGCATCGCGCGCCACGCCGCCGCCGTCTCGTTGGCGTCCGCCGGCCGCAGTACGGCCAGGCCGGGGATGGCCCGCAGGGCCGCGAGCTGCTCGACCGGCTGGTGGGTGGGGCCGTCCTCCCCGAGACCGATCGAGTCATGCGTCCACACGTAGTAGGCGTTGCTGCCCTGGAGGGCCGCGAGCCGGACGGCCGGGCGCATGTACTCGCTGAAGATGAGGAAGGTTCCGCCGTAGGGCCGGGTGGGCCCGTGCAGCGCGATCCCGTTGAGGATGGCACCCATGGCGTGCTCGCGGACGCCGAAGTGCAGGTTGCGGCCGTACGGGGACGCAGACCACATCCCGGTCGAGATCGACGGGGGGCCGAAGGAATCGGCGCCCTCGATCTGGGTGTTGTTGGACCCCGCCAGGTCCGCTGACCCACCCCACAGCTCCGGGAGGGTCCCGGCGAGTGCCTGGATGGCCTTGGCGGAGGCCTTGCGGGTGGCGACGCCCTTGGGGTCGGCCTCCCACGTCGGCAGACCGGCGTCCCAGCCCTCCGGCAACTGGCCGGAGTAGAGGCGGTCGAAGAGGTTCTTCGCCTCGGGGTTGGCCTCGGCCCACGCGTGGAACATGTCGCTCCACTGCGCGTGGACGCGGGCGCCACGGTCGCGGGCCGCGCGGGTGTGGGCGATCACCTCGTCGTCGACGGTGAAGGGCTCGGTGCCGCCCATGCCGAGCGCCTCCTTGACCGCGTCCACCTCGGCCTGCCCGAGCGCCGAACCGTGGGAGGCCCCCGTGTTCATCTTGGTGGGGGCCGGGTAGGCGATCACCGTGCGCAGGACGATCATCGAGGGCTTGTCCGTGACGGCGCGCGCGTCGGCGATCGCCTCCTCGATGGCCGCGATGTCCTCACCCCCGTCGACCGTCTGGACGTGCCAGCCGTAGGCCTCGTAGCGGGCGGCCACGTCCTCGGTGAAGGCGATCTGGGTGTCGTCCTCGATCGAGATCTTGTTGTCGTCGTAGACCGCGATGAGGTTCCCGAGCTGCTGGGTCCCCGCCAGCGAGCAGGCCTCGGCGGTCACGCCCTCCTGGACGTCACCGTCCGAGGCGACGACGTAGATGAAGTGATCGAACGGGCTCTTGCCGGCGGGCGCCTCCGGGTCGAACAGGCCGCGCTCGTACCGGGCGGCCATGGCCATGCCCACCGCGGAGGCCAGCCCCTGTCCGAGCGGCCCGGTGGTGATCTCGACCCCATCGGTGTGGTTCCACTCGGGATGACCCGGGGTCTTGGATCCCCAGGTGCGCAGTTCCTTGAGATCCTCGAGCTCCAGGCCGAAACCTGCGAGGTAGAGCTGGACGTACTGGGTGAGCGACGAGTGGCCGCAGGACAGGACGAAACGGTCCCGACCCACCCACTTCGGGTCCGACGGGTCGTGGCGCATCACCCGCTGGTAGAGCGTGTAGGCCAGGGGCGCCAGGCTCATGGCGGTGCCCGGGTGACCGCTGCCGCAGTTCTGCACGGCCTCGGCGGCCAGGACACGCGCGGTGTCGACCGCCCGGGTGTCCAGTTCGGTCCAGTCGGACGGGTGGCGGGCGGTGGTGAGCTCGGTGATCTCCGACGCGCTGGTCACTTGTGGTTCTCCCGGGTCGAGGGTGCGGCGCGGATCCGCGCGTATGTCGTGGACCACCTTAGTGGTCACCGGCGCCCGGGGTCGGGCGGTCCCCGCCCCCGCTCTTTCGCGGAGCGTGCAGGGGGGACGTAGTATCGGCCGGGTAGTGCGTTGACATCTGCTGCGAGGAGTTCCGGTGCACGATTCCACCCCGACCCGGAGTGGGGGGCCGTCCGTCTCCCCTCCAGAGTCCTCGGGGCGGCCGGCTCCGGCGAGCGGGCGCGCCCGCGTAGTCGACGTCGTCATGTCGTACATCGCCCTCACCAAGCCGCGCGTCATCGAGTTGCTCCTGGTGGCCGCCATCCCCGCGATGCTGCAGGCCGACCGCGGGCAGGTCCACCTCGGTCTGGTGCTGTTGACGCTGGTCGGTGGCTGGCTGGGCGCCGCCAGCGCGAACACCCTCAACATGGTCGTCGACGCCGATATCGACAAGGTCATGAAGCGGACCGAACGGCGCCCCCTGGCCCGCCACGCCGTGACCCCCCGGGCCGCGCTGGTCTTCGGCCTGGTGCTCGGGGCGGCCAGCATGCTGTGGCTGGGACTCCTGGCGCAGAGCTGGCTCGCCGCCTTGTTCATCCTGTTGACGATCTGCTTCTACGTCTTCGTCTACACGATGATCCTCAAGCGCCGCACCGCCCAGAACGTGGTGTGGGGGGGCGCCGCCGGTTGTATGCCCGTGCTCGTCTCGTGGGCGGTCATCACCGACCACCTCCCCGAGGGCCAGCCGAGCAACTGGTGGCAGGCGATCGTCCTGTTCCTCATCATCTTCTTCTGGACTCCGCCCCACACCTGGGCCCTGGCGATGCGGTACAAGGAGGACTACGAGGCCGCCGGTGTTCCCATGTTGCCCGTGGTCATGTCGGCGGAGGGCGTCACCCGTCGCATCACCCTCTACACGTGGGCCACGGTCCTGTGCACCTTCGCACTCATCCCCGCGGCGGGGTGGATCTACGCCGCGGGCGCGGTCGGCTTCGGTGTGTGGTTCATCGTGATGGCCCACCGCCTCGAGGCCGGAGTGCGCCGAGGTGTCGAGGTCAAGCCCCTCAAGCTGTTCATCCTGTCGAACAACTACCTGGCCGGGGTGTTCGTGGCCCTGTCCATCGACGCCGTTCTCGGTCTCGAGACCCTGTCCGGGGCCTTCTCCCTGTTCTGATCCGTCACCTCAAGGGGTCGAGATTCTGATCCGTTACCTCGAGGGGTCGAGCGTGATCGACCCCGTGGTGCGCCGGGACTGGAGGGCACGATGCGCAAGTGCCGCGTCGGCGAGTCCGAACGTCGCCCCGACGTGGAGGACGAGCGAACCGTCGACCAGCCCCTCCATCACCTCCGCCGCACGTTCGCGGTACTCCTCGGTGGTCGCGATGAAGTCGCCGAGCGAGGGCCGGGTCAGGAACACCGATCCGGCCGCGTTGAGCCGCTGCGGATCCACCGGTGGCACGGGGCCGCTCGCCGCACCGAACAACACCAGTGTGCCGCGACGCTCGAGCGAGGCCAGACTGGTGTCGAAGGTGTCCCGCCCGACCCCGTCGAACACCACCTCCACACCGCCACCGGACAGCTCGCGGATCCTCTCGGGCGTCGCCTCCGGATAGAGCAGGACCTCATGCGCACCCAGCTCCCTGCAGACCTGCGCCTTCGACTCGGTCGAGGTGGTGGTGATGACCCGGTATCCACGGGACACCGCCATCTGGATGAGGAGCTGCCCCACCCCTCCGGCGCCCGCGGTGATCAGTACCGTGTCTCCGCCGTGCGCACGATGGGTGTCCGTGATGAGGTAGTGCGCGGTGAGTCCCTGGAGGAGCATCGACGCGGCGATGCTGTCGGACACTCCGTCCGGGACGGCGACCAGGGCCTCTGCCGGGGCGACCACGTACTGCGAGTAGGAACCGGGGGTCTGGCACCAGGCCACCCGGTCTCCGGTCACGAGATCGGGCGTGCCCTCTCCCACCGCTTCGACGATCCCGGCCCCCTCGCTGCCCGGGATGTACGGCAACGCGGTCTGATAGATGCCCTCGCGGAAGTAGGTGTCGATGTAGTTGACGCCGATGGAGGTGGTCCGGACGAGGACCTCTCCCGGACCCGGTGAGGGAGTGTCGACCTCGACCGGCTCGAGGACGTCGGGGCCACCGTGTTCTGAGATCCGGACTGCACGCATGGGCCCAAGTATCCGCGACGTCCCGCGCTCCCGCAGCCCTGATATCGCGGGGTCTGGTGGCGGCACCCCGGGAGCGGCGGGCAACCGGGGAGACCGGAGGCGATAAGGTACCCCCATGAGCCTGCAGATCCTTTCCCAGTACGCCGGGGGACCGCGAGTCCGGGCGACCGGTCGGCCCGCCGTCACCACCAGCGGGTCCGGTGCCGTGTCGGAGCCCGATCAGGCGCCCGCCGCCGTCGACGAGGTGGCCGGCGGAGGCGA
>NZ_JAALDX010000448.1 GCF_014145095.1 Dietzia sp. SLG310A2-38A2
GCGCGGCCCGCCTCCGACGCCACCCCGCCGGTCCCGACGCGCTACGCGGACATCAAGCCCGTCGCGGAGTCCACCGACCTGCAGACCGACTCGGTCACCGCCGTCCTGATCTCCCCCGACGCCACCCCGACCCCGGACCCCGAGTCGTTCGGGGACATCACCGCGCAGGGCGGGACCGGCGCGAACGGCGACATCGCGGCCAGGCAGCCGTCGATCATCAGCCGCGCCGGCTGGGGCGCCGACGAGTCCATCCGCTGCCGCAACGCCTCCTACGACAACACCCTCGCCGCAGCCGTGGTCCACCACACGGCCGGCAGCAACAACTACACCCGCGAGGGCTCGGCCGGCGTCGTCCGGGGCATCTACACCTACCACGCTCGCAATCTCGGCTGGTGCGACGTCGGCTACAACGTCATGGTGGACAAGTACGGGCAGGCCTTCGAGGGTCGCCACGGCGGCCTCAACCGCAACGTCCAGGGCGCACACGCCGGCGGCTTCAACGGCAACACCTGGGGTATCTCGATGATGGGCGACTACTCGTCCGTCGCCCCGCCCGAGGCCACCGTGCGCAAGATGGGCGAGATCATCGGCTGGCGCCTGTCGATCGCCGGGGTCAACCCCAAGGGCTCCGACACCCACTACTCCGAGGGCACGTCCTTCACCAGGTACCCCATGGGTGCGGCGGTCCGGCTGCCCAACATCTTCGCCCACCGCGACGTCGGCAACACTTCGTGCCCCGGAGACGCGGGTTACGCCAGGATGGGCCAGATCCGCGACATCGCGGCCACCTACGCCCAGAGCGGCGGCGGGACCCCGGCTCCGACCAACCCCACTCCCCCGGTCACCAACCCCGGGACGACCCCGCGACCGGGCACCGGTGACGGGTCGTCGACCCCGGGCCTCACCCAGGGCAGCGTCCAGGACGCGGTGACCTCCGCGCTCCGGACCGTCCTGTCCGGCGGCCGGCTGGACGCGGCCGCACTGACCCGCATCCTCACCGGCGGCAAGACGCTGGCCGACATCCCGTTCGACGCCGGCTCGGTGCAGGACGCGGTCGGCGGTGACCTGGGCTCCGTCGGGAACCTGAGCGGCGGCGACTTCAGA
>NZ_JAALDX010000449.1 GCF_014145095.1 Dietzia sp. SLG310A2-38A2
CGTATGAAACCGCCCTCGGGCGATGCGTGCGGAACGCTCTTCTCGACGGGAGAACAGACGGGCCCGTTCTAGATGACGCCCTGCGCGAGCATCGCGTCCGCGACGCGGCGGAAGCCGGCGATGTTGGCGCCGGCCGCCAGGTCGCCGGGCATCCCGTATTCCTCGGCGGTGGCGGCAGTGGTGGCATAGATGTTGGTCATGATGCGGTCGAGCTCGGAGTCGACGCGTTCGAAGTCCCACTGCAGCCGACCGGCGTTCTGACGCATCTCCAACCCACTGGTGGCCACACCGCCGGCGTTCGCGGCCTTGGCGGGACCGAACAGGATGCCCTTCTCGTGGATCACCTCGACGGCCTCCTCGGTACACGGCATGTTGGCCCCCTCTGCCACCAGCCGGCACCCGCTACCCGCCAGAGTCCGCGCGGCGTCGCCGTCGAGCTCGTTCTGCGTCGCGCAGGGCAGCGCGATGTCGCACTGCACCTCCCACACCGAACGCCCCTCGACGAACTCGCAGTCGCCCCGCTCCTTCGCGTAGACCGAGAGCCGCTCGCGTCGGACATCCTTGACGTCGGCGAGCAGATCCAGGTCGAGACCCCTCTCATCGACCACATACCCGGAGCTGTCCGAGCAGGCCACGACAGTGGCTCCCAGTTGGGTGGCCTTCCTGGCCGCGTAGAGGGCCACGTTCCCGGAACCGGAGACCACCACGCGTGAGCCGTCGAGACTGAAGTCGGTCTCGCGGAGCATCTCGCGGACGTAGTAGACGAGCCCGTAGCCCGTGGCCTCCGTCCTCGCCCAGGACCCCCCGTAGCCGATCCCCTTGCCGGTGATCACTCCCGCTTCGTTCCGGCCCGTGACCTTGCGGTACTGGCCGTACATGTAGCCGATCTCGCGGGCGCCCACGCCGATGTCGCCGGCAGGCACGTCGAGGTCCGCCCCGATGTGATGGGCGAGTTCGGCCATGAACGACTGACAGAAGCGCATGACCTCGCCGTCACTCTTACCGTGGGGGTCGAAGTCGGAGCCGCCCTTACCGCCGCCCAGCCCCAGTCCGGTGAGCGCGTTCTTGAAGACCTGCTCGAAGCCGAGGAACTTCAGGGTGTCCTCGTCGACGGACCGGTGGAACCGCAGACCGCCCTTGTACGGGCCCAGGTCGGAGCTGAACTGGACCCGGAAACCGCGCTGGACCTGGATCACTCCCGAGTCGTCGACCCACGGCACGCGGAAGGACACCACCCGTTCGGGCTCGACGATCCGCTTGAGGATCCCACCCCCGACGTACTCGGGATGCTGCCTGACCACGGGGGCGAGTGACTCGAGCACCTCGTGCACGGCCTGCCGGAAGAGCTTCTGCCCGGGGTTGCGGGCCACCACGGACTCGAGCGCATCGTGCAGGGCGGCGTCGGCGTCGAACATGGAACCTCCGGTCAAGGGCTACGGTCTGGGGGCTGCGATCTGGGGCTGCGGAGTGAGGGCTACGAGCACGCGGGCCACCCGACTCGGGCGACACCTCGGACCGAGGTTCCGGAGGTCGGTGACACGGCCGGAGCCGCGTCGCCGCCGTGCCGCAGCCTAGCGTCTGTCCGCGCTCATCACCGAGCCAGGCCGCTCCGGACCGCGCAGCGAACTCCCCGGGGCGAAATTCCCCGCGGACGTGGATCCGGTCATACGATCGACGGTCACGGAGCCGGCCGGTTCCCTTCCCCGCTTGATAGGAACAGTGACCCCTATGCGACACCTCCCCCACCGCCGCACGTGGAGTCTCGGCGCCCTGGTGGCCGTCGTCGTCGTCACGGCTCCGGTCGCCGCGCAGGCACAGCCACGCGACGGCGCCCCGGCGGTGGACAACTCACGGGCGATGAGCGCAATCGAACACGAGTCGCTCGAGGACGCGCTCGCAGAGGTCGGCACCACCGCAGCGGGCTTCCGGTCGCACTCCGTCCTGGCCGACCGCCTGGCCGATGCCTCGGACGACTACACCGTCCGGTTCCCCGAGGCCTTCGCCGGTGTCCGGATCGTGGGCGCGGCCGGTCAGGTGGCGGTGGTCCGGGGGACCGACCAGGCGGAGCTGTTGATCGCCGACGCGCGAACCCGCGGTTTCACCGTGTATTCCGCTCCCACCCCGGCTCGGCAGCTGGACCAGAGGGCGGAGCGGGCACAGGACTGGGCGGACTCCCTTCCCCCGGGCCAGCGGGACGGGGTCACCGCGATCGACGTGGATCCCTCCACCGGTGACGTCACCGTGGTGGTGGAGGACTCGGGGGCCGCGCCCGCTCCGCCCGCGGAGCTCGGGACGGGCGTGCGTGTCGCAGGATTCCGCCCCGCCCAGGGTTCGCTCGGATCGGGGACGGCGACGCTGCCCGACACCCAGAACCCCACGATCCCGGATCCCGGCACCCTGCTGGCGAACTCCATGGTGGGTGGAACCCGCATGTACGTCCTGTCCCCCTCCCGCACGGTCGCCAACTGGTGCTCCCTCGGGTTCAACGGGATCCGCGACGGGCGGGTCGTCAACATCACCGCGACCCACTGCAGTTCCTTCACGGACCCCGCGACGGGACAATCCGTGTTCCGGCCCGGCACGGTCTCGGAGAGCGGCACCTCGCCGAGGCTCGGCGCGTTCACCTCCGGGGAGGCCGACGAGGCCCTCGACGCGGCGCTGATCACCGTCGATCCCGAGGACGATCCCCGTTTCCGGAACTCGCACGTCCTCGCCGACGGCGCGCGACCCCTCGCTCTGTCCGGCACGCAGTCCCCGGTCAGGGGACAGATCCTGTGCAAGTACGGTCAGCGGACCGGATATACCTGCGGGAGGGTGTCCGGTATCGACTCGGCGACCCCGGGCGGGGTCAGGAACGTCACGATCGAGCTGTGCGCGATCGCGGGTGACAGCGGCGGCGTGGTGTTCTCCGAGACACGTGCGGTGGCGGTGACGAGTCTGTCCAACGCCTTCGACTCCAACGACCAGCCCTACCCGAGCTGCGAGGTGGCCCGGACCGAACTCGCCCGTCGCGGGGCGGTCCCCACGATGGTCGGGGTGACCGTCGGTGCGATCTCGGCCCGCTTCCCGGGACTCCAGGTGGGCGCTGCGTGACACACCAATCCCACTAATCACACGTGTCACACTGGACTCAGTAATCACATCTCCGTAATCTTGGCCGCAACTGGTCGACCTGAAGTCGTCCACCGTGCATCACGGAAGGCCACCATGCGCACCACCTCGAAGCTCGCTGCCCTCACCGCCGCCGCGGCCCTGGTCGTTACCGCGACCCCGGCCGGAGCGGCCCCCACCCCTACTCCCGCCCCGGCAGCACCCGCGGCGGCGCAGGCGCTGCCCACCCA
>NZ_JAALDX010000450.1:0-232 GCF_014145095.1 Dietzia sp. SLG310A2-38A2
GGCCAGACCCGCGGCCCCGGCCCCGCCGGCGGCGGCCAGGCCCACATGGAGTCCGGAGCGCAGCCAGCGCGAGTCGGAGTCGGCGATGGACCGGATCCACCCGGTCAGCGCCGCCGCGACTGCTCCGCACACCACGGCGGTGAGGATCACTGTCACTGTGATGCTCGGGAGCACTAGGAGAAGGCCTCCATCATGTTCATCGCGGTCGGGCCCAGGAGCACGATGAACAGTA
>NZ_JAALDX010000450.1:306-10417 GCF_014145095.1 Dietzia sp. SLG310A2-38A2
ATCACCTTGACCGGGATCTGCATCGCCTTCTCCTCCGCGCGCTGGCGGCGCTTCATCCGCATCTCGGCGGCCTGGGTGCGCAGGACGTCGGCGATGGAGATGCCGTAGGCGTCGGCCTGGATGATGGCGCGGACGAATCTGCGCAGGTCGGCCACGTCACTGCGGGTGGCCAGGGATTCGTAGGCCTGCCTGCGTGTGTGGCCCACCCGGATCTCCTGCAGGGTGCGAACTAGTTCTTGGGCAAGCGGGCCCGTGCCGTTCTTCCCCGCGCGTGACATGGCGGAGTCGAAGCCTAGACCGGCTTCGACGGCGATGGTCATCTGGTCGAGGGTGTCGGCCAACTCCAGCTGGATGGCCTGGCTGCGTTCCTGACCCCGGCTGTGCAGCAGGAGTTCGGGCAGGAAGTAGCAGACCACGGTGGTCGCGAGGCCGAGCAGTACCGGGAGGGGGCCCTCGGAACTACGGATGTACAGCACGCTCAGCGCGCCGACTCCCAGACCCAGGGCGAGCTTCAGCACCAGCAGTCGGTCCAGGGGCCAACCGGGTGGGCGGCCGGCGCGAGCGAGAAGGCGATCCAACCTCCGGATGGACCCGCTCGGGGTCAGCCGCCGGGCGAGCACGACGAGCGCCCCGGGAGTCGACTCCTCCTCCTGGGTGGGTGATCCGAGACCCGGCCCGGTGTCCAGACCGAGGGTGAGGTTGGCGACCGTCCGGGTGCGATGTCCGTCCAGTCCGGTGAGCACGGTCCAGACCACCAGCGCCATGGCCAGGCTGATGGCGACGACGGCGAACAAGGCCGAGGGGGACACGGTGATCTCCTTTCGAATTCGGGGGGAGGGTCAGAACTTGATGTTGACGACCTTGCTCAGCCACACCCCGCCGACCACCAGCAGCAGAAGGCCGACGCCGATCAGGGTGTATCCGAGAAGGCCCTGGGTGAACGGGACCAAGTACCCGGGATTCGTCATGAAGAGGAAACCCCCGATCCCGAAGGGAAGGGCCATGAGGATGTAGGCCGAGAGCTTGCCCTCGGCGGCCAGGGCCTGGACCTGGCGGCGGATCTGGTTGCGTTCACGGATCGTGTGGCCCACGCCGTCGAGCACCTCGGCGAGGTTGCCGCCGACCTCGCGGTTGATGGCGATGGCCTGGGTCACCCAGACGAAGTCCTGGCTGCCCATGCGCTCGGCGGTCTCCTCGAGGGCCGGCGCCAGCTCGCGACCAACCCGGGTCTCGTTGATGATCCGGGCGAACTCCTCGGAGGTGGGCGCCTCGGCCTCACGCGACACCGAGGCCAGGGCCTGCAGGAGGCTGTGCCCGGCTCGGAGGCTGCTGGCCATCAGCTGCAGAGAATCGTCCAACTGGTCAGCGAAGGCGGCTCGGCGGCGACCGGCCTTGACCGAGAGTCCGACCCTGGCCGCCAGGGGGGTCAGGATGCCGAGCACGATGCCCAGTAGTGGCCCGGACGCGACGAACCCGACCGCGGTGGCCGCGAGAGCGGCGACGATCACGAGAAAGACGAAGTCCTGCAGGCGCATCTTCACCCCGGCCTCCGCCAGGGCCCCGGCGCCGGGGGCTCCCCGACGGCGCAGGATCGTGTCGATCGCCGTCGTCAGTGCGGTCGACGCGCGGGTCACCGGACCCGGCACGTCGGCGTCTGTGGGGCGCCGCCGATCGCGGGGGAGGCGCGTGCGGGTGAGCGTCCGGACCAGGAGGTATCCCGCGACCAGCAGCGCGATCGAGAGGGCCATCACTCCGATGACCGCCGGGGAGAGGCTGCTCCGGGTCACCGCGGCTTACCCGCCGGACCGGTCGCGCTCGTGGTGCCGAACACCCGCGGCGAGAGTGTGATGCCCAGCTCCGTGAAGCGGTCGGTGAACCGCGGCCGGACACCTGTGGGGATCGGCTTGCCGAGGAACTTCCCGTTCGCATCGAGTCCCGCAGAGTAGTCGAAGAGGAAGGCGTCCTGCAGGGTGACGGTCTGGCCCTCCATCCCCTGGACCTCGGTGACAGCGGTGACGCGTCGGGTGCCGTCGCGCAGTCGGGTGAGCTGGATGATCACGTCCACGGCCGAGGCGATCTGTTCGCGGATGGCCCGCAGGGGAAGGTCCATCCCGGCCATGAGCACCAGGGTCTCCAGCCGGGCGATCGCGTCGCGGGGGGAGTTGGCGTGCACTGTCGACAAGGACCCGTCGTGGCCGGTGTTCATGGCCTGGAGCATGTCGAGGGTCTCTCCGCCACGGACCTCACCCACCACGATGCGGTCGGGACGCATACGCAGCGAGTTCCGCACCAGGTCGCGGATACTGATCTCGCCCTTGCCCTCGATGTTCGCCGGCCGGGCCTCCAGACGCACCACGTGGTCCTGCTGCATCTGCAGTTCCACCGCGTCCTCGATGGTCACGATGCGCTCGCCCTCGGGGATGAAGGAGGACAGGACGTTGAGCAGGGTGGTCTTTCCACTGCCCGTGCCGCCGGAGACGATGATGTTCAACCGCGCCTGCACGCACGCCTGGAGGAGTTCGGCCATCTCCGGGGTGAGCGTCCCGAAGCCGATCAGGTCGGGGACCTTGAACGGGTCGCGGGAGAATTTACGGATGGTCAGCGACGAGCCGTTGACCGCGAGGGGCGGGACAACGGCGTTGACTCGCGAGCCGTCGGCCAGCCGGGCGTCGACGAGCGGGGAAGACTCGTCGATACGTCGACCGATCCGGGAGACGATGCGCTCGATCACGCGGCGCAGGTCCTCTTCGGAGGTGAACCTCGCGGGACTGCGGGTGAGTTTGCCGCTCTGCTCGATGTAGATCATGTCCGGCCCGTTGACCATGATTTCGGTGACAGTGGGGTCGGCGAGCAGTCGTTCGAGGGGGCCGTGGCCCAGGACGTCGTCCTGGATGTCGACGATGAGACGCTTGCGCTGTTCACTGGTCAGTGGGACGGTCTCCTCCTCGACGACCTGGTTGAGCTCACTGCGCACCAGGGCGTGGAGTTGCTCCTCGGTGAGCGACGGATTGTTCAGCCGCGCCCCCATCCGCTCGAACAGGGCCGAAGAGGCGCGTTCCTTGAGCTTGGACAGTGCGTCCCCGCCCCCGCCACCGCCACCGCCTGCGGAGGGCATCGAGGGGTCGTCGGTCGGCGGGGTGACCGCGGGAACGGGGACCACCGGAGTCGCCGCGGCGTCGGCCCCGGTCGCGCGCGGTTCGGCTTTGCGGGCGGTGAGAGTGCGTCGCTCGGAGCTCGGCCCGGGCTCCGGCGTCGTGACCTGCGGAGCCGCGACCGGCGGCAGGGGAACGACGGCAGGCTTCGCGGTGGTACCGGCGTCGGGTGACTTGGCGGCCCGGAGCCGCTCGGACAGGCTCATCGCTGCTCTCCTCGGTTCTCGCCTCTGTGTAGCCGGTGCCGGCCCTCGGATCGGGTGGCCGGCGAGCTCGGTGAGCCCGACGAGCTCGGCGTCCCTGCGGGCGTGGGCCTGAGGCGGCCCAGGAACTTACCGACCGCCGACGGGGACCTCGGTGTGCGGGCGGGAGACGGGATGAACCGACCCACGAGTTGCCTCAGCTGGGTGGTCACCGGGTCGCGTCTGTCGTTCTGCAGTAGGGGGAGGCCCTGGTTGACCGAGGCGACAGCACCCTTCGAGCGGGGGATCATCATGTCCACCGCGGCGCCGATGGTCGCCTCGACATCCGTTTTGGTGAGGCCGTTCTGGGTGTCGGCGAAGTTCAGGACCACGTGGCGGCCGGTGAAGACCATCCCGAGTTCGCGCAGGATGTCGATCTCCTTGCGCAGTCCGCGCACCCCTGGTACGTCCATGCTCGTCACCAAGACCAGGTCGTGGGTGTTGTCCAGGACCGTGAGGGTGAGTTCCGTCAGTCCCGGGGCGGTGTCGACCACCACGTAGCGGAACTCCGAGGCCAGGGTCTGGAGCAGTCGGCTGACGTCTTCCACCCCGATGGAGTCGGCTTCGGCGGGAGATCCCGGTCCGCACACCACGTACAGGCCGGTCTCGTGCTGAGTGAGGAACGTCTTGAGCACCATCGTGTCCTGCGCGGCGGGCCCGTGGACGACGTCCACCAGGGTGTATTCCGGCGAGAGGTTGAGGGCGCTGCCCACGTCACCGAACTGGACGTCGAGGTCGACGAGGACCGTGGAGTGCGGGTCGGCCCGGGCCAGTCCGACGGCGAGGTTTGTGGCGACGGTGGTCTTGCCGACGCCGCCCTTCGGGGAGGCCACGCTGATCACGCGTCCGGGTGGGGTCTCCGAGCCGTTGACAGCGCCTCCGGGCCCGCCACCGGACTCGGACTGGACGGTTCGAGCGGTTCGGCGGGCCCGTTCCAGGACCCACCCGAGTTCGCCGGGATCGGCGTCGGGCTGCACGATGTCGCTCACACCGGCACGCATGGCCGCGAACCCGATCTCCTCGGGCCGATCACTGACCAGCACCACCGAGATCCCCGTGTGGTCGGTCCGGAGTCCGGCCGCAAGGTCGAGAGCGGCCGCCTGGTCGTGGGGACCCGTGTCGAGGACCACCACGGCCAGCGGCTGCGTTCCGCCGGCCAAAGCGAGCAAGCGAGCGGGGTCGGACGGAAGCGGTCCCAGGGGGAGGTCCACGAGATGATCCCCCACCACGGTCCGGATCCGGTCGCGTAGATCGGCGGACTCGGTCAGTACTACGATGCGGCTCATTCGTACACGTTCCCTGGCGTCACGATGCGGGTACCGTCCTGGGGCACTTCGGGTCCTTCCACAGAAAGCCAGATGGTCCCGTGTTCGGCTCCGAACACGATGGTCTCCGCATCGCGGGCGTTGACCGCCAGGGTGACGATCATCCCGCCGTCGGGCATTGCCGCAGTGGCGGGATCAGCCTCGGGTTCGGCGTCGGAAGGTGGGGTGATGCCGCCCTGCACCCTGAGCACCAGGATCTTGTGGAGGGCGAGGTGGGTCTCATCAAGTGGCGGCCCAAGCGAGACGAATACACCTACGGTGGCCCCCGGGGCCAGGGTTCCGCCCAGAACCCTCGGAGCGGCGAGGGGGATCGAGACCTGGTGCAGGTTCGGCGGTGCCGGGATCTCTCCGGGCTTCAGGATCGATGCCGGGTCGGCGAACCTGCCGGCGAGAATCTGCTCCCCCGGCTGCAGAGTGGTCACGGCCACCATTCCGTCGAGCTCCGCGAGGTCGGTCACGGCACCGGGGCCCACCGCCGCTGCGGGGATTACCCCGGTGGCGATCAGCTCTCCCAATGCCTCGGCCGGGGTGCCTTCGGTGATGGGACCGGTGGCCACCAGCACGCTGACCGGTTCCATGTCGGCCATCGCTCGCTGATCGGCGTTGTTGACGTAGCTGATCAGCACGACGGCGCCGAGCACCGCGAGGAGGACGGCGGCCACGATGGCCACGACGCGACGATTCACAGGGGACTCACTTACCTATCGGGGGAGCAGGGCCACCACGGAGGCGCCCATGTCGGGGGCGGAGGGCCCGTAGTCGAAGTCGTCGGACATGTCGACGAAGCGGGTGAAGTACCCCTCGATGCAGCGCTCGTCTCCCCGGCAGCTGCTGTTCCAGTTCCTGCCGGAGAAGCGGTAGCCGGTGATGTGAAAGGCCGCGTACCCGTAGACGCGGTACCAGGCGTTGCTCCCGGAGTCCCCGGACTCGTCGAAGACCGGGATGAGCACTGTCGCGTTTCTCAAAGCGACGAGGTCGGCGTCCGTGCAGGCGTTGGGGACCGAGTTTCCGGGGTCGCTCCAGAGGACCTCGTTGATCCGGTTGGCGACGCTGCACCTTCCGGAGTTCGCGTTCAGCCAGCCGAACCCGCCGGGCACGTGATTGCCGGACGGGCCGGTACAGCCCACGGCACCGGAGGTTTTGGACCCGAAGATGGTGCGTTTGACGGTTCCCGACGGCATCCCGCCGCCGGTCTGCGCCCTGAAATCGCAGAGCGAGAAGGTCAGGGGAAGAACCGCTCTGCCGCCGGTGGGGGCACCCCACCCTGTCGTGGCCGATGCCGCTATCGCGGTCTCGTTGATGCCGAGGACGGGAGCAAACCAGTGCTCGCGCACTCCGGAGCCCGTCACGGACACCCGCCCGGACGACGGCGTGGGTACCGGTACCAACCCGGCGGTGGCTTCGGCGTCGATGGTGTTGGCGGTGATGAACTGCTGAGCCGTGTTTCGAGGGGTGCGGCAATTGCCGCGTGCGCAGTCCTGGGCGATAGCCAGCGCTGCGGCGTCCGCACCGGTCTGGAGTTGCTGCCGTTCGGAGTAGACGGAGGCGATGTCGACCGAGATGGCGGCGAAGCCGATCAGGGGGATCATCAGGAGCGCGACCATGACGCTGACCGCACCGCGGTCGTCCTTCAGCCGTTGCATCGCATGGTCCCTCTGCCGGTCAGGGTGAAGTCGTCGATCGGGAGGAATCCCGAGAGCAGCTCGAGCGGGTAGCTGATGGTGACCGTGGCCGTGCCAGCGGGCGTGGCCGCGGTGGCCGCGCAGCTGGTGGGGGTGACGCTGATCGTCGCCCGGGTGAGATCCAAAGGGCTGGCGGAGTTCCGCGTGGCAGTCCGAGCTGCGGTGACGCTGTTCTCCAGTGCCATCACTCGCACGCCGTCACGCGCGGCGTTGGAGAGAGTGGTCTGGATGTTGTAGGCGCGACCGAACTCGATGATTCCGAGGACGAGGGCCACGAGTATTGGAACAACGAGGGCGAACTCCACCGCCGCGGCTCCGCGGTCACGTAGAAGCCTGCTCATGGTTGGTCCTGTGGGGGTGAGGGGAAACTGGGAAACCACTTCCGGCGCAGTACCCGGGGCTGGGTACTGCGCCGGATGGTCGAACGGCCGACTTCTAGTTTTCGCCGCCGGCGCCAGCAAGTCCGTCGCGGACGCTCTGGAAGAGTCCCTGGAGATCTTGGCCAAGGAACCCGACGACCGCGATGATCACGACCGCGATCAGGCCGACCATCAGGCCGTACTCGACGGCCGTAGCGCCGCGGTCCTTGCGGTCCTCGAAGCGATCGTTGACGAGGGCGTAGAGCGTGAAGAAGTAGGTAGCGGCTGCCTGGCTCATGATGAACCGTCCTTCTGGTGCGGGGGTCGGTCGACCCTAGGGGAGGGGTGCGTCCGATTCGTTGCGAATCAGTGACGAGAATCACTATGGCACATCAGATCCGATTGTCAAAACAATCTGATTAATTCGTTGCTTCAGTTCATCCCAGCGCCCCGGGCGGGCGACGGCCGGACTTGCTCGGGCCAGTCCGTTCAGGCGAACTCGACACCGCAAAGGTGGACCAGGGTCGCAACTGAACACCGCATACATGCACCCGCACAGTGGTTATCACTGGCTGTGAGGATGCTTGGAGGGAGGGGTAGAGGAGGTACGAATCAGACAGACTTGACACTTGACTGACGCGTCATGGTGCTTCTGGGCTGGAACTATAGCCTGTGAGAAGCCTGTATATCTAGCTAGGTAAACCTAAGTGGAGCTACCGTGGAGCCTGGACGGACGTCAGAGAGCGCGCCCCATCGGGGCGTGGAAGTAGTGCGAATCAGTGCCCTGGGGGGCGAGGGTTCAGCGCAACAGGCCAAAGAGGCGTCCGCCACGATGCTCGTGGCGCGACAGCGCGGACCCGAGGAGGTCGGTGTCGTGCTCGTGGTCGACCTCGGCGCCGGCCAGGCGGCCCACGGTGCGCTCCCAGAGCAGCCCCTCGTACACGGCCAGAAGGTCCAGGGCGGCGGCGGCGGGGTCGCGCAGTCCGGCGGCGTCGAGGGCGCCGGTCAGGTCGCTCGGGTCCAGCAGGGCGGCCACGAGATCGGTGGTGTCGTCCTTGCCGGTGAGTTCCATGATGAGTGCGGAGCGGGCTGCCAGTTCGCCGCGGTAGTCGGCGAGGAGGCCCTCGATCATCCGCGTGAGCATCGACAGGACGTCGTCGGCATCGGACGAGGCGAGTTCCTGGATCCCGGACACCTCGACGAACCCTCGTAGGAGCGAGGTGAGTCTGTCGACGGTGAGGGAGAGGAGCTGCGCACGGGTGCGGCAATAGTAGGAGGTAGAGCCCGAGGGCAGGCCGGCCTCGGAGTCCACGGCGCGGTGGGTCAGCGCGCGGACGCCGTCCCTGGCCACCACCTCGATCGCCGAATCGGCGATGAGCATGCGCCGGTCCTCCATGGTGGCTCCCGTCGTCGTGGTTCACAGGTCTTCGGCTCGACCGCTGTAGCGCGGTCGGGTGCCGACTAGAGGGTCAGCCTATCGCCGGGATCCCGTTCCTGGATCGAAACAACGCACGCCCCGACGCCGGTTTCGGTGTCGGGGCGTGCGCGGGGTGTGACGGGTGTGTCAGGCCGCCGAGGCGAGCTTGCGGGCACGACGCTTCGCTGAGTAGTTGAGCGCCGTCTGCAGGCCCGCCCGCTGCCCTTCCTCCTGGGTGGGAAGGGGCTTGGGCAGGTCTGCGAACATGCGCTCGGAGTGCGTCTCCGGGGCGTCGTCCGCAGTGCGTCGAAGCATGTGGTCGGGCAGCGACATCTTGGCGATGGTGCGCCATGCCTTGAAGTACTGCACCGGCAGCGGGCCCGCCACGTACGGCAGGTCGTACTTGCGGCACACCTCGCGCACCCGGACCGACGCCTCGGCCAGACGGTTGGACGACATGTCGGGATAGATGTGGTGCTCGATCTGGTACGACAGGTTGCCCGAAAGGAAGTCGACGACCGGCCCACCGGTGAGGTTGGCGGAGCCGAGCATCTGACGCAGGTACCACTCGGACCGCGTCTCGTTCTCGACGTCCTTCTTGGTGAACTTCTCGGCACCGTCGGGGAAGTGCCCGCAGAAGATCACCGCGTTGGTCCACACGTTGCGGATCCCGTTGGCGACGAGATTCGCCGTCATCGTGGACTTCCAGCCCTTGCGCGAGAGCGCCGGGTAGAAGACGTAGTCCTTGGCGAGCTGGCGTCCGGCCTTCTTGGCGAAGAGTCCGAGCTTGTTCATAGTTTCGCGGCGGTCGTCCCGTCCCTTCGCGACCTTGCCCAGCTCGAGGTGCTGGATACCGACACCCCACTGGAACAGCAGCGCGAGGGCCGCGTTGTAAACGAGGTTGCCGTAGAAGAATGGGTGCCAGCGCTGGTCGCGCGTCACGCGGAGCACCCCGTACCCGACGTCGTCGTCCAAGCCGACGATGTTGGTGTACTTGTGATGGATGTAGTTGTGGGTCTGCTTCCAGTGCTCGGCGGTGCCCACGATGTCCCACTCCCACGTTGTGGAATGGACCTCCGGGTCGTTCATCCAGTCCCACTGCCCGTGCATGATGTTGTGCCCGAGCTCCATGTTCTCGACGATCTTGGAGACTCCGAGTGCGCCGGCACCGATCGCCCACGCCGTGCGGTTGCGCGACCCGACCATCAGTAGGGCGCGGGACCCCACCTCGAGGGCGCGCTGGAATCGGATGGTGTTGCGGATGTAGGTGGCGTCCCGCTCGCCGAGGGAGCCGATGATGTCCTGGCGGATCTGCTCGAGTTCGTCACCGAGGGCTTCGATGTCGGCCTCGGAGAGGTGTGCGAATTCCGGAATGTCCGTGATAGCCATGAACCTACGGTACCGTAACTTACGGTCGCGTAGGTAGGGTTTTGTCGCCTGGGTCACACCAGGCCCCCGGTCTCGCTCCGGGACGGGCCGCCTCGGTCGGGGGCCTCGTGACCTGGATTGAATCGAGGCTACGGCGTCCTGGCCAGCGAGGGAGCCCGACGATGCGACATCGTTTGTCACGGTTGTGTAACGTCGGACGGGTTCGCGACGACATAGGGGTTGTCACGCGCCGCGGTCGGCTGGGGGAGATCACTCGAGACCGTCCGGCGGCAACGGGGACCACCAGACCGCCAGATACGCCAGTACGTTTTCAGTACGGATCACAAGGGGACACAACATGAGCAGCGCCAACGACATCTTCCTCCAGGCCATCCAGCCCATCGTCGACATCTTCTGGACGTTGGTGTGGACCGCCACCGGCTCGACCGTCAGCGTTCCCCGCCCGGTGGCCCCCACCCCGTCCACCTGATCAGGCGCGGCCGGGTACCACGCCCGGCCCCCTGATCCAGGCCACTGCACCGGCCCGCCTCTCACCTGAGAGGCGG
>NZ_JAALDX010000450.1:10486-13071 GCF_014145095.1 Dietzia sp. SLG310A2-38A2
CCCGAACTGTCAGAGCCCGAACTTCTCACTCCCACCGAGGTCGATCGGGATGGAGGCCCCGGTGATCCCCGCACCCGCAGCGCTGCACAGGTAGACGGCCATCGACGAGATCGCCGACGCCTCCACCCACGGCTCGGGCAACTGGTTCATCCCGCTGAAGGTCTCGGCCGCGTCCTCGAGCGTCGTGCCCTCGCCGCCGGTCATCATGGCGATCATCGACGGGTTCTCGATCATGGGGGTCCGGACGTTGCCGGGGTGGATGGAATTGCACCGCACCCCCGAGAAGCCGAGCTCGCCGGCCAGGGACTTGGCCAGCCCGCGGACCGCCCACTTGGAGGTCGTGTAACTGGCGGTGAACGGCGCGCCACGAAGGCCGACCATCGAGCTGATGATCACGACACACCCGCCCCGACCGGTGGCCAGGATGTGGGGGATCGCGGCCGTCGTGGTGACCCAGGTGCCCTTGAGGTTGATGTCCAAGGTGGTGTCCCATTCCTCCTCGGAGCGCTCCCAGGAGGCGGTGGGCTCGGGTGAGACCCCGGCGTTGGCCACCACGAAGTCGAGTCCGCCCAGTTCGGAGACCCCGGCATCGACGGCCTCCCGCATCCCGGGCAGGTTGCGGACGTCGACCTCCGCGGTCACGCACCTCCGGCCCAGCGCCCGCACCGCTTTCGCGGTGGCCTGCAGGTCCTCCGGATTGGCCATCGGATAGGGGACCGTCTCGATGTCCCGGCACAGGTCCAGGGCGATCACGTCGCACCCGGCGGCCGCGAAGGCCTCGCAGTGGGCCCGGCCCTGCCCGCGGGCGGCCCCGGTGACCAGCACGACCTTTCCGGTCAGCACGGGCGGGGTGGCGGTGGGGCTCGACATGGTAGGTGTCCTTCGGTGATCGGTGGCGGGCCCTGCGGGGTCGTCCGCCCTGCGGCATGCTGGAAGTCCAACGTAGACAAAGTGATAGGTAGTGATCATCATGCTTCAACGGACTCTTGTCCTAGTGGATACCTCATATCTACTAGCTAGCTTCTACAACTCCTGGGAGGAGGGTGCGCGCGGTCAGTTGGAGATATCCCTGGCCACGGTCGTGCACCGTTTAGACCAGGTCGCCCACGGTCTCGTGGACCAGCCGGTCCAGCGACAGAACTGGTACGACGGCATCCCGGATTCCGGCCCGCATCGGTACCAGCGCACGCTCCGGGTGATCGAGGGCGTGCAGCTGCGCGCGGGGCAGTTGATCGAGTGGGGCGAGCGGCGCACCCAGAAAGCTGTCGACACGTTACTGGTCGCGGACATGATCCAGGCCGCCTACAAGGGGCAGTGTTCCGACATGGTGCTGGTCACCGGGGACGCCGACATGATCCCGGGGGTCCGGGTGGCCGTGGACGCCGGCGTGCGGATGCACCTGGTGGGCTTCGGCTGGGATTCCATCTCCTCGGCGTTGCGCCACGCCTGCGACACCACGTTGGTGCTGGATCCACGCACCGATTTCCACGACGCCATGCAGATCAGGGTCCTGGAGGGGCCGATTCCGCCCAAGGTGAGGTCCTCAGCCGAGCGGCCCACCGCCCCCGGTGACGACGCCAGCGAGCCGGAGGGCGAGGAGTCGGTGGGGATGGTCGAGGTGGATCTGCGGTCCGATCGCGCGTCCGCCACCTCGGTGGCCGACGAGACCAACCTGACGATCGCCGACGAGGAGTGGGCCGCCGACGCCGAGGAGCGGGCGGCCGACCAACAGGACTGCGCAGTGATCTCCGAGACCCGCGGCGCCGACGCCCGCGATGCCGAGACCGGCGCGGAGGTGCCGACGGAGAAGGCTCCACAATCGCGGGCGCAGCACTCGGACAGCGGGCCCCATGGCAGCGGGCCACAGGAAACCGAGCCCCAGTCGCAGCCGCCCTCCCGGGCTCGAGCGCAGGCCGGAGCCTCGACGCCGGGCCCCTCGCCCAATGGTTCGTCGCGCCCGAGCCCGTCGATGATGGCTCCTCACCGCCGCCCGCTGCGGTCCAAGTTCGTTCCCCTCTCCGAGGAGGTGTGGACCTCGTCCGGCGAGCAGACGCCGTTCGATGTGGGCCAGCAGTATGCGACCTGGTGGTACGAGCAGGCCGCCACCGAGGAGCAGCGAGACCAGGCTCACCTCCTCTCCGGGGGCGTGCTCCCTCCCGCGGTGGACCGGCCGCTGCTGCAGTTCGCATGTCAGATGCTCAACGAGTTCACCCTGACCGAGGCGCAGCGGGTGCGGCTGCGCGACGGATTCCACGAGGGGATACGCGCGGTTCTGCTCAAGCACCGCTGACGTGCGCCGTCAGGGCGTCAGAACGGCGGGGGGTCGTGGTCGTAGTCGTCCGGCCCGTCGTCCTGCGCCGCGGCCGCATTCTCGCGGCGCTGTGCGGCGATCCGGCACGCGCGCCGGTACCAGTGGGTGCTGAGGGGCCGGGGTCGGAGCCAGGGTCGCTCGGCGGAGCCGGGTCCGGGAGGCGCCTCGGACCCGTTGCGCGTCCGGTCCCGCCACTTTGCCAGTGGGCCGTCGGGAAGGGTGGTGATGGTGTGACCACTCTCCGTGACGATGGTCAGCGTTCCGTCCCGCAGGA
>NZ_JAALDX010000451.1:0-2481 GCF_014145095.1 Dietzia sp. SLG310A2-38A2
TTCGCACGGCACCGGTGGGTCCTCGGTCCCGAGCTGAGCGAGGCGGTGGTGCGCACGAGCGCACGCAGGCGGACCACGCCGGCCGCGCTGCTGCTCACCGCGTATGCCCACATGTTGCGCGAGTTGTCCGGCCGATCGGAGTTCTCCGTGATGCTCACGACCTTCGGTCGTCCGCCGGAGATGGCCGGGGTCATCGGAGAGTTCACCGAGCTCTCCCTGGTGGCACTGCACACCTCGGCCGATCCCCACGCCTCCCTGGACTCGGTGGGTGCCTCGCTGTTCGAGACGCTCGACCGGTCGAGCGTGTCGGGGATCGACGTGCTCGCCATGCGCAGCGCTCAGGAGGGTCGGCGGTTCTCGGCACCGGTCGTGTTCACCAGCACCCTCGGTGGGGAGGAGGAGTCTGGGTTCGACGACGACTGGAGCGGTGAGCTCGTCGGGGGAATCAGCCAGACACCGCAGGTGGTGTTGGACCACCAGGCCTACCGCTGGGATGGGAGCATCATCGCCCAGTGGGACTACCTCGCGTCGGCGGTCGACGCCGAGCGGCTCGGGCGGGCCGTCGCCGTCTACTCCGAGGCGGTGCGGATTCTCACCGGGGGCGCGTCGTCAGCCGAGGGGCTGTCCCCCGGGGTCGAGGAGGCAGGCACGGGGCAGCCCGGTGGCGACCAGGTGCGCGATCCGGCCGCGACCCTGCTCGACCTCGTCCGGGGAGCCTGGGCCGACGTGCTGGGGCTCGACCGCGCCGACGTCAGGGCCGATTCGGACTTCCTGGGACTGGGTGGCGACTCGCTCACCGCGGTGCGAACGGTGGCCGGCCTACGGGGGATCGGTGTCACGGTCCCCGTCGCCGACGTCCTCAACGGGGTGACTCCCGAGGAGATCGCCCGTCAGGCGACGGCGGCGGGATGGCGCATCGGTGATGCCGAACCGCCGCAACTCATTCGTGCGGAGCCGGGGAGGCCGTTCCCCCTGACCCCCCTGCAGCAGGCCTACTGGGTCGGTGCCCAGGGGGGGTGGCAGCTCTCGAACGACGCAGCGCACTTCGTCGTCGACTTCTTCGACCCGCTGTGCGACCCCGAACGGCTGCGCGCGGCCGCTCGCCGGCTCATCGATCACCAACCGATGCTGCGCGCCGTGGTCACCGAGGACGGCTACCAACGCGTCCTCGATCCCGACGACCCCCGGCTCGCCGCCGACCCGGTCGAGATCGTCGACCTCACCGGGCGCTCGGACGAGGAGGTCTCCCACGCCATCGCGGACACCCGGTCGGCCTGGGAGGTCGACGGGCCCGACCCCGAGCAGTGGCCGACCTTCCGTATCCGGGCGCACCTGCTGCCGGGAGGCGGTGCCCGTGTGCATGTGGTGGCGGCCCTCGTCTTTGTGGACGGATGGTCCTTCTACCTGTTCTTCGACCAACTGCTCACTTTTCACGACGAGCCCAACGCCCACTTCCGGGCGCCCGAGGTGAGCTTCGCCGACCACGTGGCGACCCTGGAGGCTGACGCGTCGCGTCCGGCCGCTCGTCGCGCACTGGAGAACTGGCGTCGCCGGTTCCCCGGCTTGCCGCAGGCCCCGCCCGTCCCCGTGCGGTCGGTGCCGGACCGGGTGCGACGGATGGAACGCCGTGCGTTCCGACTCGACGCCGCTACCACCGCCGCGTTCACCGAGCGGTGCCGCGCCGCGCGGGTCACTCCCACGGCGGTGTTCGGGGCGGCGTACTCCCACGCGCTCTCCGAGTGGTGTGCCCAGGAACGTTTCCTGCTCACCGTCCTGTACTTCAACCGTCCGCCGATCTCCGGCGACATCGACAGGGTCCTGGGCGCGTTCTCCTCGACGGTGCTGGTGGACATCTCGGTACCCGACTCGTCGGACCCGGCGGTGCACGCCGGTGGCTTCGGCGACGCGGTCGGTCGTTCGCTCGACGATTCCGCCGTCGACGGCGTCGACGTCGCCCGCGAGCTGTCGCGGCACCGGGGCACCCGCGGCCTGGTCTCTCCCGTCGTGTTCACCTCGACGCTGGGCTTCAACGATCCCACGGCGCAGTCGGTGACCAGACGCATCGATCCGGCCGATGTGTGGGAGAGGGTGCGCACTCCTCAGGTCCTCGTGGACCTGCAGGTGGCGTCGGAGCATGACCAGATCGTGTGCAACATCGACTGCCCCGAGGGGGTCATCGACCCCGACGATCACCAGCGCCTGCTCGACCGGGTTCGGGACTTCATCGACGTCGTGCTGGAGGACCGGGTGCTCGAGCACGCCGACTGGCCGCAGCACGGCCGCGATGGTCAGGACGGGTCGCCGGCCGGCGACCGATCGTTGGCGGGCCTCACGTCGCGAGCGCCCGGTGACACCTCGAACGGCACGGTGTCCCGGCCGCTGCGAGTCGCCGCGCAGGCCACCCTGGCCCACGTCCGCGAGGCCGTGGCGTCCCAGCTGGGGAGCGCCCCCACCGATTCGACCGACTTCTTCTCGGCGGGA
>NZ_JAALDX010000451.1:2540-6134 GCF_014145095.1 Dietzia sp. SLG310A2-38A2
CTGGTCCGGGTGCTGGTCGACCTGCGGCGCCGCACCGGGCTGGTGGTGGCTCCGGCCGAGGCCGTGGTCGATCCCACCATCGAGCGCATCGCAGCCCTCGTGGACGAGCAGCGGGCGGCCGACGGACAGGAACCCTCCACCGAGTCGGAGAATCCGGCACGGCCTGCCACACACTCCGCGGTCGGTGCGCTCGATCCGGAGACCCACCTCGTGCCGATGTCCGGCTCCCAGGGTGGGCCCGTCTACCTGCTCCACCCGTCGGGCGGCGACATCCTGTGTTATTCCGACCTGGTCGCCGAGCTCCCGCGCCGGAGGGTGCTGGCGCTTCCCGATCCCCGGTACTTCGACACCCCGATGCCGGACGATCTCTCGCTCGTCGTCGCCGCCTACGCGGACCTGCTCGAGGCCGCCCATCGCGGCGAGGACCACCCGTTGGTGATCGGTGGCTGGTCGATGGGAGGCACCGTCGCGCATGACGTGGCCGTGGAGCTGCACGGGCGAGGCGTTCGCGTGGGTGGGGTGATCATGATCGACTCGACGACCCCGGACCGTATCCGGCGGATCGCGGGTCTCGCGCCGGGTGAAGTCGACGCCGAGGTGGCACTGCGTTATCTGCGGTCCGTCCAGGCCTTCGCTGGTGGCGGCTCCCGGACGGACTCGGTGGACGAGTCCCCGGAGACGTCGGTCCGGCGAGGCATGGCCGAAGCCGCCGATCCCGCCGCCCGTGGTGACGTCCTCGCGGCGCAACTGCGGGCCGCGGGACTGGCCGCGACGGATGCCCGCCGGCGTCTCGAGGTGTTCACCTCCCATCTGGCAGGGCTGGCGGAACATCACGCCCGCTCGCTCGAGGGCACCGACGTGCCCGTCCTTCTGCTCCGGGCCGACGAGACCTCGCCGGTGAACTCCGGAGTCGGCATGGGCGTGGACGACGCGGCGGGCTCGGAGGATCTGGGGTGGGGGACCGCCCTCGGATCCGGCGCCAGGGTCCTCGGAGTGGACGCGCACCACTACTCGGTGCTCAGGAACCCCGCCGTAGGGCAGATCGGGTCGGCGATCCGTGAGTTCCTGGCCGATCTGGGCGGCTCTGACACGGCCGGAGCTGACACGAGCGGGATCGAGATGGCCGGGGCGGCCGCGGACGAGCGTGGAGCCGGCCGATGAACCGGACGCTGACGAGTGCCCAGGTCGACCGGGTGGACGCGTGGACCACGGTCTACGAGGAGATCTACACCGACGGTCACGCCCGGGGGACCGCGGCCCACGGTCTAGAGGGATGGGTCGACGCGCTGTCCGGCCGTCCCCTGCCCGCCGAGATCATGTGGGAGTGGAGGGACGTCACGGTCGACCGTCTACGAGGCCTGCGTCCGGCGCGGGTGCTCGACGTAGGGACCGGCACCGGGATGATTGCCCGTGTCCTCGCACCGGAGGTGCGCTCCTATCACGCGGTCGATCCCACCCTGGCCGGTGTCCGGGACCTCATCGACGATCCGGAGCGGCCCGCCGGTCTGACGTTCGACCGCTGCGCCGCCCACGAGCTGAGCCCGCAGTCGCTTCCCGGCGACAGGCCGGATCTCATCCTCCTCAACAGCGTCGTGCACTACTTCCCCGACAGGGACTACCTCGACGTGGTGCTCACCAACCTGCTCGATCTGCTGGCTCCCGGTGGGGTGCTGTTCCTCGGCGATCTGCGGGATGCCCGGCGTGACCCGAGGCGGCTCCGCGAGCGCGCGCTGAGATCGGAACCCTGGGCGGATCCGCACCGACTCGACGAACTGGTCGCGGACCTCGCGCGACGGGACCGCGAACTCGCGCTCGATCCCTGGGAACCGGGGGAGTCCCTCGGCGCGCACACCACCGTCCTGGCGCGCTGCCTGCAGGACAGCGACCTGGCCCGGTACCGCGTCGACGTCCTACTCCGGCCCGGCGGCCGCGAGTCAGTCGACCAGGTCGCCGGTGACCACGATGCGGGTCCTCGTGCCACGCACCGCTGGGAGGACCTGGGCGACGACGAGAGAATTCGGGAGGCCGAGGCCCGCGCGGTCCTGAGTGCGGACGGCGTGGTCGACGTGCCGGACGGGCTGGCGTGCCCATTCGGTCCGTCGGCGCGGGAGGCCGCCGGGTGGACCCCGGCGGGCAGCGCAGGAGTGCACATGAGTCGGTATGCGCCCGACCGTCTGATCCTCACCGCGCAGCCGCTCACCCCGACCGGCCGGCGGGGTCGGACCGCTGACCGCGGGAAGACCGGCGATCTCACCCGGGGCGGCCACTTCGCAAGGGAGTCGCAGTGAGTGCCTCGGGATTCGACTACCGGGCCGTGCCGCGACTGGTACGCCCCCACCTCGGTGGGTCCCGCCGCCTGCTCGTGGCCGCGCTGGGGCTCGCCGTGCTCTCGGCCTTCGCAGAGCTCGCGGTGCCCTACGCCGTCTACCGGCTACTCGTGCATCTGGTGGTGGGCGACGGGGGGATGGCGGTGCCCCAGGCGGTCGCTCTCGCGGCTGCGGGAGTCGTCGTCACCTATGTCACCTTCGGCGCCGCGACCGCGCTGGCGCACCGGGCCGCCTTCGACGTGATCGCGCGTATTCGCATCGCCCTCGGTGAGGCGTGGTCCGGGGCGGATCTGTCCGACCTGTCGGACGGGCACACGGCCTCCGCCCGCTCTGCCGCGGGGGAGGAGGTCGAGCGGCTCGAAGGGATCCTCGCGCACGGTGTTCCGGAGTTCGCGGCCAGCGTGACGGTATGGCTCGCCATGACGGTGTGGCTTCTGGGTGAGGACTGGCGGTTGGCGCTGGCGTGCGCTGCGGTGGCCCCGCTGGCCTTCTGGACGATGCGGCGGGCGATGCGGTCCAACGCCCACCGGATGGGCGAGTTCGTCGTGGCGAACGCGGCGATGGGCCGGGCGATGATGGACCAGCTCACGGCGCTCGCGGAGATCAGGGTCTTCGGTGCCCGAACGCCCGGGTCCACGGCGGTGTCGGCGATCCGACACACCGCGAGCCTCCAGTCCGCGTGGGGTGCGGCGTTCCTACGGTGGGGCGCCTGGTTCTCACCCCTGGTCACCGCCACGCCGGCGGTCGTCGCGGTGCTCGGGGCATGGTTGCTCGCCGCCGGCCGGCTGGACGTGCAGACACTTCTGCTCTTCATCGTCCTCGCACCGGCCTACACCGTTCCGCTCGTCACGCTCTTCTACCGGATGCACTCCCTTCCCCTGGCGGCGGCGAGCGCCCGTGCCGTACAGGAGCAGCTCGATCTGGCCCCGACCGACCGGACCGTGGCGACCACCCGGGAGCCGGGGGATCGCGCTGTCGTGGTCGACGGCCTCGACTTCGGACACCGGGGGCGGGCGAGCACCCTACGACAGGTCACGTTCCGGGTCCCGGAGGGCGCGACCGTCGCCCTGGTGGGGGAGTCGGGATCGGGCAAGACGACCCTGCTCGAGGTGATCGCCGGGGTGAGGACACCGCCCGCCGGAGAGGTGACGCTCGGGGGAGTGCCCACCGCGGAGCTTCTCACCGCACCCGGACAGCGCCGGGTGAGCCTGGCTGCCCAGAATCCCCTGCTGTTCGCCGGCTCGATCGCGGAGAACCTCAGGACGGG
>NZ_JAALDX010000452.1:0-962 GCF_014145095.1 Dietzia sp. SLG310A2-38A2
TGGAGCCGGCCGGCGTGGCTCGGGCTCGCCGGGGTGGTCGGGGAGCGGTCGGCGGTGGAGTCGGCGTCCTGGGCGCCGTTCGGTGTGGGGTACCACTGCGCCCGCTGGGACCTCTCGTCGTCGTCGGATTCCCCGGGCCAGGGGGGTGACGGGTGAGCCGCCCCGCTCCGGTCGCGGTGGTGGGGCCGACCGGTACCGGCAAGTCCGACCTCGCCCTCGATCTCGCGGAACGTCTGGGTGGCGAGGTGGTCAACTGCGATGCCATGCAGCAGTACCGCGGCATGGACATCGGCACCGCGAAGCTCCCGCCGTCCCTCCGACGGGGGATCCCGCACCACAGGCTCGACGTCCTCGACGTGACCGAGACCGCGAGCGTCGCCGACTTCGGACGCGAGGCAGAGCGTGAGATCACGGAGATACGGGAGCGGGGGAACGTGCCGATCCTGTGCGGCGGGTCGATGATGTACATCCAGGCCCTGGTCGACGACTGGTCCATCCCCGACACCGATCCGCTGGTCCGTGCGCGCTACGAACGGCGCCTCGAGGAGATCGGGGTGCAGGCGTTGCACGCGGAGCTCGCCCGGGCGGACCCCGAGGCCGCACGGACCATCCTGCCGACCGATCCCCGCCGCACGGTGCGGGCGCTGGAGGTGGTGGAGCTGACGGGACAGCCGTTCTCCGCCTCGAGGCCGACCATCGGTGTCCCGCGGTGGGGCACACGGCTGCTCGGCCTGCGCTGCGCGCTTCCCGAACTCGATGACCGGCTGGACGCGCGTACCGGGCGGATGTTCGCCGACGGGCTGATCGACGAGGTGCGCGGGCTCGTCGGGCGCGGACTGCTGGAGGGCGTGACGGCCCGTCGCGCCATCGGGTACGCGCAGGTACTCGACGAGATGGACGACGAGCTGGGGATCGACGCCGGGGGAGTGGCCCGCGCCCGGGAGCGCACTGTGATCGGCACC
>NZ_JAALDX010000452.1:1035-13931 GCF_014145095.1 Dietzia sp. SLG310A2-38A2
CGTGGTTCGGGCGTGATCACCGCATCAGGTGGATCGACACCGACACCCACCCGGTCGACGGCACGCCCCTCGGTGGACTGTCCCCGGTGGAGACCGCACTCGAACTCCTGGGTGAGGCACCGCGATGAGCTCCTCGACCCCGGGCCGGGGCCGCGTCCAGTCGGTCGACCGTGCGTTCGCCCTCCTCGACTCGTTGGCCCGCCGGGGCGGCCGCGCGTCCCTCGGTCAGCTGTGCGCCGACACAGGTCTGGCCGCAGCCACCGTGCACCGGCTGTGCGGGACCCTCGCCGAGTCGGGGCACCTGCGCCGGGACGTGCGCCGCGACTATCTGCTCGGCCCTCGGTTGCAGCGGATCGGGGAGGTCGCGGGTCGGGCGACGTGGTCGTGGGCGGAGCCGGTCCTCGCGGCCGTGGTGGAGGGGACCGGCGAGACGGCCAACCTCGCCGTCCGCGAAGGGGACGGGGTGGTGTATCTCGCCCAGGTCCCGTCGCCGCACTCGATGCGGATGTTCACCGAGGTGGGGCGTCGGGTGCACGTGCACTGCACGGCGGTGGGGAAGGCGTTGGTCGCCCGGGACGACGACGACGAGGTCCGCGCGATGCTGGAACGGACCGGCATGCCCGGATACACGGATTCCACCATCGTCGAGCCCGAGCGGTTGCTCGACGAGCTCGCAGACATACGCCGGGTGGGATTCGCCACCGACGAGTCGGAGCAGGAGGAGGGCGTCCGCTGTGTCGCGATCACGGTCGGGTACGGGGACGCCGCGGTCGCGGTGTCCGCGTCGGGGCCCGAGGCGCGGTTCACCGAAGAGCGCCGCGACGCCGCCGTCGGGGTCCTGAGATCGGCCGTGGCGGACCTGCACCCCTGACGCGGAGGGTCCGCCACCCCGGCCCGGGGTCCGCTACCCCAGTGAGGGGAGCGGATCCCGGGTGCGGGCAGCGGATCCTCCCGGGGTTGCTCGGCGGCGACCGCCCTACAGCCCGTTGGCGGCCTTGAACTCGCGGCGGCGGCGATGGAGGATCGGCTCGGTGTAACCCGAGGGCTGCCCTGTGCCCTCGAGGATGAGCTCACGGGCGGCCTGCCAGGCGATGGATGAGTCGAAATCCGGTGCCATGTTCCGGTAGGCGTCGTCGCCGGCATTCTGCTGGTCGACGATCTCGGCCATCCGGCGTAGCGAATCCTCGACGTCCCCGGCCGTGATGATGTCGTGGCGGATCCAGTTGGCGAGCATCTGGGAGGAGATCCGCAGGGTGGCGCGGTCCTCCATGAGGTTGACGTCATGGATGTCCGGCACCTTGGAGACGCCGATCCCCTGCTCGACCCACCGGACGACGTAACCGAGGATGGTCTGGCACGAGTTGTCGACCTCCTCCTTCTTCTCCTCATCGGTCCAATCGGTGGACGGAGCGAGGGGGACGGTGAGGATGTCGTCGACGCTCGCGCGGGCACCGCCGGCGAGGAGCTCCTCCTGTCGGGACATCACGTTCACCCGGTGGTAGTGGGTCGCGTGGAGGGTGGCACCTGTCGGGGACGGCACCCATGCGGTGTTGGCGCCGGCCCTCGGCTGTCCGATCTTCTCGGCGAGCATCTCGGCCATGAGGTCGGTCTTGGCCCACATGCCCTTGCCGATCTGCGCGCGGCCACGCAGACCGCAGGCCAGGCCGGTGTCGACGTTGAAGTCCTCGTAGGCGGTCATCCAGCGGGCCGACTTCATCTCACCCTTGCGGATCATCGGGCCGGCCTCCATGGAGGTGTGGATCTCGTCTCCGGTCCGGTCGAGGAAGCCGGTGTTGATGAAGACGACCCGATCGGTGGCCTCGGCGATGCAGGCGGCGAGGTTGACCGTGGTGCGACGCTCCTCGTCCATGATGCCCACCTTGAGGGTGTTCTCGGGCAGCCCGAGGAGCTTCTCGACACGGCCGAACAGCTCGGTGGTGAACGCGACCTCCGCCGGTCCGTGCTGCTTGGGCTTCACGATGTAGATCGACCCGGTGCGGCTGTTTCCGCGCTCGTTGCCCTCGGCTATGCCGTGCATTCCCGCGAGCGAGGTGATCAGTGCGTCCAGGATGCCCTCGGGCAACTCGTTGCCCTCGGAATCGAGCACCGCCGGGTTGGTCATCAGGTGCCCGACGTTGCGGACGAACAGCATCGAGCGACCGTGGAGACGGACCTCGCCGGAACCATCGGGCGCGGTGAAGACCCGGTCGTCATGGAGGACGCGGGTGAAGGTCTTGTCGCCCTTGCTGATCTCCTCCGAGAGATCGCCCTTCATGAGGCCCAGCCAGTTGCGGTACCCGTGGGTCTTGTCCTCGGCGTCGACGGCGGCGACGGAGTCCTCGAAGTCCATGATGGTGGAGACGGCGGACTCCAGGGCCACGTCCTTGACGCCGGCGGTGTCGGTCGATCCGATCGGTGAGTCGGCGTCGATCTGGATCTCCACGTGCAGTCCGTTGTTGCGCAGGAGGACAGAGGTCGGGGCGGAGCTGTCGCCCAGGTATCCGACGAACTGGGCGGGGTCGGCAAGGCCGGTGGTCGCGCCGTCGGCGAGTGTCACCTGCAGTCGGCCGTCGACCACGGTGTAGCTGGTGGTACCCACGTGACTGCCCGAGTCGAGCGGCGCGGAGTCGTCGAGGAACTCTCGGGCCCAGGCGATGACCCGGTCCCCGCGAACCTTGTTGTAGGAGGACCCCTGCTCGGCCCCTTCGGACTCCGGGATCGCGTCGGTGCCGTAGAGCGCGTCGTACAACGAACCCCACCGGGCGTTGGCGGCGTTGATCGCGAAACGCGCGTTCATGATCGGCACGACCAACTGCGGGCCGGCCACCGTTGCGATCTCGTCGTCGACGTTCTCGGTGTTCACCTGAACGGACTCCGGTTCCGGGACCAGGTAGCCGATCTCCCGCAGGAACGCCGTGTAGGTGGCGGGGTCGATCGGGGAGGGGTTCTCGTGGTGCCAGGTGTCGATCTTGGACTGCAGATCGTCGCGTATCGCGAGCAGTTCACGGTTGCGCGGGGCCAGGTCGGTGAAGATCTCGGAGACTCCCGCCCAGAACGCGTCGGGATCGACCCCGGTGCCCGGGATCGCCTGGGTGTTGACGAAGTCGTACAGGACCTCGTCGACCTGGACGTCGCCGACGGTGATGCGTTCGGACATCGATGCTCTCCTCAGATAGGGACCGTTCTCACCCCTGACTCTAGTGCCCCCCTGGCGAGGGATCATCTGGATTTTCCGCAGGATGGAACGGGGTGCCGGGTTGGCTAGGATCTGGTGGCATGACGCCCGCCCCTCTGCCCGCGCCGCTCGACGGCCTCGCCTTCATCAAGGGTCACGGAACGCTCAACGACTTCGTGATCCTGCCCGACGATCACGCGGAGGTAGACCTAGACGAGGATCTGGTGCGGGCCGTCTGCGACAGGCGGGCCGGGATCGGCGCCGATGGGGTGCTCCGCATCGCCACCGCCGGTGCCCTGGTCGACCGGGGTGTCCTCGCCGTCCTCCCGGAGGGGGTCGACGCCGCGGACTGGTTCATGGATTACCGGAATGCAGATGGCTCGATCGCGGAGATGTGCGGGAACGGGGTGAGGGTGTTCGCCCACGCGCTGGTGTCGACCGGTCGGGCCGGGATCGGCCACATCCCCATCGGCACGCGTTCCGGTCCTCGGCCTGCCGCCATCCTCGACCATGCCGGGAACCACGCCGTGGTCCGGGTGGACATGGGAGAACCCCGGCTCCTCGGGGTCTCGTCCGTCGAGCTCGGTGGCCGGGTGTACGCCGGCCTCGCCGTCGACATGGGTAACCCCCATCTCGCGTGCGTGGTCCCCGGACTGGGGGATGAGGGTCTGCGCGAGCTGCCGGTGCACGAGGCGCCGGCGTACGACACGGACTTCTTTCCCGGCGGGGTCAACGTGGAGATCGCCACCCCGCTCGCCGACGGGCGGGTGTCGATGCGCGTTCACGAACGGGGGTCCGGGGAGACGATGTCCTGCGGTACCGGGATCGTCGCCACCGCCGTGGCGGCTCTCGCCGACGCCGGAGAGGCCACCGGCGACGTGGTGGTAACCGTTCCCGGGGGAGAGGTCGCGGTGGCCCTGACCGGCACCGGTTCCACGCTCACGGGCCCGTCCGCGATCGTCGCGGAGGGGTGGTATCGGCGTCCCGTCCCGGACCATCGCGCGGAGGCGTCCCGATCGGAATTGTGAGATGATGCCGGTGAATGACTATCGATGACACCGCCCCTGACCGGGCCACACGAGACCATGACCCTTCGGTCGGAGACTTCCAGCTTGAGGAGCGCTCCTCGCTGCGCCGGGTCGTCGGGTTGTCGACAGAGCTGCAGGACGTCAACGACGCCGAGTACCGCCAACTCCGTCTGGAGCGGGTCGTTCTGGTCGGAGTCTGGACAGAAGGTACCGCCGCACAGGCGGAGGCCGCGATGGCCGAGTTGGCCCAGCTCGCCGAGACGGCAGGTTCAGAGGTCTGTGATGCGCTGATCCAGCGACGGGACAAGCCGGACCCCGCCACCTACATCGGCTCGGGGAAGGCCAAGACGCTGAAGGACGTGATCACCGCGACGGGGGCGGACACGGTGATCTGCGACGGTGAGCTCACCCCCGGTCAGCTCATCGCCCTCGAGAAGGTGGTCAACGTCAAGGTGATCGACCGCACCGCGTTGATCCTCGACATCTTCGCCCAACATGCGACCAGCCGCGAGGGCAAGGCTCAGGTCTCCCTGGCGCAAATGGAGTACATGCTCCCCCGACTTCGCGGCTGGGGTGAGGCACTCTCCAGGCAGGCGGGTGGCCGGGCGGGCAGCAACGGAGGCGTAGGTCTACGTGGTCCCGGCGAGACCAAGATCGAGACGGACCGCCGCCGCATCCGGGAGCGCACGGCCAGGCTGCGCCGGGAGATCAAGGGCATGAAGCAGGCCCGGGACACCAAGCGGCATCGGCGTCGCGCCACCCCGGTGCCGTCGATCGCGATCGCCGGGTACACGAACGCCGGAAAGTCGAGCCTGCTCAACCGCCTGACCGGCGCCGGAGTCCTGGTCCAGAACGCACTGTTCGCCACCCTGGACCCCACCACCCGGCGGGCCGAACTCCCCGACGGGCGGGTGGTTGTCTTCACCGACACCGTCGGATTCGTCCGACACTTGCCGACCCAGCTCGTCGAGGCGTTCCGTTCGACGTTGGAGGAGGTCGTGGATTCCGAGCTCCTCCTGCACGTGGTGGACGGGTCAGACGCCTTCCCCCTACGCCAGATCGAGGCCGTCCGCACCGTCATCAATGACGTCGTGGAGGAGCAGAACGCCGAGAGACCGCGCGAGCTCGTGGTGATCAACAAGATCGACGTGGCCGACCCGGTGGTGTTGACGGAACTGCACCACGCGCTGCCGGACGCGGTGTTCGTCTCGGCGGCGACGGGAGAGGGCTTCGACGAACTCCTCGAACGAATAGTGCGGGTGGTCGCCTCAGGGGATACACAAGTGACGCTCGAGATCCCCTTCACGAGGGGCGATGTGGTCTCCCGTGTCCACGCGGAGGGTGCCGTGGTGGACGAGGATCACACGAAGGACGGAACGAGGATCGTAGTTCGGCTTCCGGCCTCCGTGGCGGGCGAACTCGGGCAGTATCGCGTCCCCGATTCTCGCGACGGTGTCGCCTGACCGGGTCGACAGGCCAGGCGACACCCGGTTCACACGAACTCAGAGCTTGCGGAAGACCGTGACGACCTTCCCGAGGATCGTCGCGTGCTCCCCGGGGATCGGACTGAAGGACGGGTTGTGGGGCAGGAGCCACACCCCGCTGGAATCCCTGCGGAAGGTCTTGACCGTGGCCTCCCCGTCGATCATCGCCGCCACTATCTCGCCGTTGTCCGCGACGTTCTGCCGACGCACCACCACGTAGTCGCCGTCACAGATCGCGGCATCGATCATCGACTCGCCGACCACTCTGAGCATGAACAGGTCCCCGGACCCCACAAGGTCGGAGGGGAGGGGGAAGACCTCCTCCACCGCTTGTTCGGCGAGGATCGGCCCGCCGGCCGCGATCCGCCCCAGGACAGGGACGTAGACCGGTTCCACGGCCCCGCTGGGTCGGGCTTCCTCCTGGGCGGGTGCACGTCGTCCCCGGGACCGCTGCCCCGGGACGCCGTGGACGTCGACCGCCCGCGGCTTGTGCGGATCACGGGTCAGGAAGCCCTTCTTCTCCAGCGTTCGCAACTGGTGGGCCACGGACGAGGTCGACTGAAGACCGACGGCGTCACCGATCTCACGGATGCTCGGGGGATAGCCCCGGTCCTTGACCGTGTCGTGGATATGCAACAGAACGCTCTTCTGGCGTGTCGTCAGGGCCTCGAAGTCGGGCTTGGGCATGTGTGGGTCCCTTCGGCGAATGGGTGTTCGACGTCATCATCTGTGTACACCCTACTGCCCACCGGCCGTCGGCGCCACACAGGTGTTCGAAGAAATGTGGGCACGAGTGTCGACTCTGTCGGACCCGCGTGATACAACTCTAGTCAGGTTCGGGTTCGAACAGATGTGCACAAAGATGCACACGGGCGTGCGAATGTTGTTCGCACACCGTATCGAGTTGGGAGTTGTCATGACCGTTATGGAGATGCAGCCACGATCGCGTCCGTCCGTCCCCTGGACGGAGGTCTGCGTGACCGACCACGGTCGGCCGGTCGCGTTCCGGACGCGACCCCGCCCTGATGTCGAGGTCCGTCCCGTCACCCGGTCGCTCGACCGAGGGCGCACTGTGACCACTCGAACGGTGGCACCCGGGCGGCGAGTGCTCGTGCGGCCCGCGTCGGCGGATCAGGTCAGGGCATGCGGCAGCGAGGCGAGGTCTAGTGCGCCGGTGGTGGACGACGTGCCGACATGGGCGCTGGTGGCCTGTGGGATCGTCTTCGGGATCCTCATGCTGCTGGCGCTGGCCCTCGTGGGCGGGCCCGCCTACGCGTGACCCGCGGGATCGCCTTCTAGAATGATCCCGGGACGGCGGCCCGTCGCCCCCGCACCGCTGTCGGCTCCGGCTGACGGACAGGTTCGGACCAGGTCGACGAACGGCGAAGCTGGAATGTACTGCCCCACATGTCACCACGAGGACTCACGGGTGATCGACTCGCGGTCTGTCGACGACGGGCAGGCGATCCGGCGTCGACGCGAGTGTCCCGAGTGCGGACACCGGTTCACCACCCTCGAGACCCCGTTGTTGACCGTCCTCAAGCGCAACGGAGTGACGGAGCGTTTCAGCCGCGACAAGGTGGTTCGCGGCGTGCGACGCGCCTGCCAGGGCAGGTCGGTCGACGAGGACGCACTCCGGCGGCTCGCGCAGCAGGTCGAAGACGCCGTCAGGGCTGGCGGCGCCTCTGAAGTCCCCGCTCACGAGATCGGGCTGGCGATCCTGGGGCCTCTCCAAGATCTCGACGAGGTCGCCTATCTGCGGTTCGCCTCCGTGTACAAGCAGTTCAGTTCTGCTGCGGACTTCGAGAGCGAGATCATCGCCCTTCGCGAACGGCACGCCACGCATTAGTGCGTAAAAGGGCCCTGTCCCACCAGGAGTGGCGTTCTGGCTCTGCCGTGTCACACAACGAGGCGTTCGCCTGATCTCAAACTATGGTCCGCGTTCTCTCGACAGCCTCGCTCGTGCTGCTGTTCATTGTCAGTACGTGGATGGCCCTCGGGCCGCATCACCCGGCATTTCCGTGGGTGATCTCGGCCGGCGTATTCGGGATCCTGGGCATCACCGGCGCCTCGCCTGAGTCGGTGGTCCCCCGGTGGGTGACCACTGAAGACGCAGCGCACGATCCTCCGCGCCCAATCCCACCGCGCCCACTCGTTCGGTATCCCCGCCACGCTTCGCGCTCTGGATCGCGTGGGCTGGAATGACGCGCTCGGTCGACGGGGCGGCAGAGTTCACGGTCGTGCCGGCCTGGTGGCGATCCGCGGCAGAGCTACACAGAGCCTGATCGCCCACGGGTGGGTGCAGTGATTCACCTGCTGGTGGCCGTACCGGTCGCCAGCGTGGGCGCCTGGTGGAATGCGCTGGTCGTGGTGTCGCTAGGTGTCATGTTGCACCTGATCCCGGCCGCGATGCAACGGTACGTACTAGCGAGAATCGATCGCGTGGACCGCTTGACGCAGGCTCGACGGGAGACCGCTCACGCGACTCGTGACCGGTGCGCTGACCGGCCTCTTCGATCGACGATTCCGGCGCGTGGGTTCATCGGGCGGTGCGGCGGGAGAGCGCGGCGGCGACCGCCTTCTCGATCCTCTCGGCGGAGACCGGTCGCGCGGTTCCCAGAGACTGCGCGAAGAGGCCGACACGGTACTCGGCCAGCATCCACCGGAGATCCCGAGAGGCCCGCGCCCCACCCGGTCGTCGGCGAAGCGCCGCCGTCGCCTCCGCGACCGTGGTCTCCGACTTCTCCAGCCTGGCAGTGAGTTCCCGGTACCTCGACGGTGACTTCTCCGCCAGGTCCAGCCTGAGGTCGATCGCCCTCACGTGGCGCTCCAGGTGCGGGAGAACGTCCCCCGGGTGGCGGGCGAGGAATCCCTTGCCCACGAGGAAGTCCAGAGCGGGCCGAACGTCGTCCGCGAGGTCGCGTGGTGCCTGGTCCAGCCTGGCGGAGACCGACTGCGCGGCGACCAACGCCGGGAGGGCGGCGGAGATCGAGGCCGTGATGGCGGCCGGTGCCTCGGATCGGGCTCGCGCGCGCAACTCGTCGAACTCGCGCACGGTGAGCACCGGCACTCCCTTGCGTCCGGCGATCAATCGCCCGCACGCCGCCAACGCCGCGTCAAAGACGAGGCCGTCGGCGCCTCCGTGGGGATACTGGGTGAGCGCGAGGCGCTGCTCCACCGGACGGCCCCGCACTATCGATGCCGCCGAGATCAGGTCCGCTGAGATCACGGTCAGTACCGCGGTCGTCTGTGCGGCCCGCCGTTCCTCCTCGGTGGCGCAGGCGATGCGGTGGATGCCGTCGGGGCGCACCTGCAGGGCCGGGTAGACCGTCACCTCGACACCGTCGACCGTGCCGGTGATCGAAGGCGCCAGATCCCCGATCGTGTCCGCGGTCCACGCCCGATGGGGTCCGTCATCGGGGACGAGTCGGGAGTTGAGCGTGGCCCGGACCCTGTCCACCAGGCGGCTGCGCAACGTACCCAGATCCGTGCCGGCCGCGACCACCTCGTCACCGTCGACCACCTCGAAACGCATGCGTAGGTGCTCGGGGAGCTGTTCCGGATGGAACTCGCGGGGTTCGACGGTCGTCCCGATCCTGGCGGAGAGCGCGTCGGCGAGCGCCACCGGCAGCGGCGCTGACCGCGGGGTGAGGTCGCCGGCCACCAGTGCGGCGTACTCGGCGGGCGGGGAACACAGACGCCTCAGGTACTTGGGGAGCGTCCGGAGCATCTCGGTGTACAGCTCCTCACGCAGACCCGGGACGAGCCACTCGAAGCCGGATGTCGCGACCGAGGACAGCTGGGGGAGAGGGATCCGCACGGTGATGCCGTCGGAATCGACCCCCGGGTCGAACGCGTACCTGAGCTCGAAGTTCCGCTCACCCTGCTTCCAAATCGGGGGGAACTCCGAGGCGGACGGAGCGGTGTCCGAGGTGCGGATCCGCTCGGCGCTCAGACGTAGAGGGTCCGGATTCTCCCGACCCTCTCTTCTCCACCACGACTCCAGGTGGCGACCGGAGGTGATGTCCGCGGGGAGCCGGTCGAGGTAGAACTCGACCAGGGCCTCGTCGTCTATGACCAGGTCGCGGCGCCTGCTACGGGTCTCCAGTTCCCGCGCCTGCTCCACCGCCACGGCGTTCTCCATGATCACCGGGATGCGGGTCGACCACTGACCCTCGACTATTCCGTGGCGCACCAGCATCTCCCGTGCGAGCGGTGCGTCGACCCGGGATAGGAGGATGCGCCTCGACTCGACCACGGGCAGCCCCAGGAGCAGGACCTTCTCGTAGGCCATCGCGGCGCCCTGCGCATCGGACCAGTGCGGCTCGGAGTACTGGGTACGGACCAGGTGCTCCCCGAGTTGTTCGATCCACCCCGGGTCGATGCGCGCGACATCCCGGGCCCACAACCTGGAGGTCTCGACCAGCTCGGAGGCCATGACCCAGCGCGGCGGCTTGCGGGCGAGATCGGAGCCGGGGAAGACCTGGAAGCGGATCCCGCGGGTGCCGCGGAACTCCCTGGTGTCCTCGTCCTTCATCCCGACGTTGGTGAGCAGTCCGGACAGGATCGCCTTGTGGAGGTCGTCCTCCGCTGCATGGCCGGACGGTGGATGCCAGCCCCGTTCGCGGCACATGCTGGTCAACTGGGCGGTGAGGTCCTGCCACTCGCGGATCCGCAGCCAGTGCAGGTACTCGGCTTTGCACATCTTGCGGAACGCGCTGCCGGAGAGCTCGCGCCGCTGCT
This sequence comes from Dietzia sp. SLG310A2-38A2, assembly GCF_014145095.1. Lineage (GTDB taxonomy): Bacteria > Actinomycetota > Actinomycetes > Mycobacteriales > Mycobacteriaceae > Dietzia. Next base: position 11,466 of record NZ_JAALDX010000452.1, read on the forward strand.
CGGTGAGGTAGCGCCACAGGTTGAGATAGCCCAGGAAGTCCGAGGACTTGTCGGCGAAGCGGCGGTGGAACTGGTCTGCCTTGTCGCGTTCCTCCGCCGGCCGCTCCCGGACGTCCTGCACGGTCAGGGCCGCGACCACCACCAGGACGTCCCCCAGCGCGCCGTTGCGGTGGCCCTCCACGACCATCCGGGCCAGACGGGGATCGAGGGGGAGGGATGCCATGTCGCGGCCCACCCTGGTCAGGTGCGGGCGCTCGTCGTCGTCGATCCGGAGCGCCCCGAGCTCGGTGAGCAAGGTCATCCCGTCCCGGACGGCCTTGCGGTCGGGTGGTTCGACGAACGGGAAGTCGTCCACGGCTCCCAGATCGAGATCGGCCATCGACAGGATGACCGACGCCAGGTTGGTGCGCAGGATCTCCGGGTCGGTGAACTCGGGTCGGGAGTCGAAGTCGTCCTCCGAGTACAGGCGGATGCAGATGCCGTCGGCCACGCGGCCGCAGCGGCCGGCACGCTGTGCGGCGGAGGCCTGCGAGATCGGTTCGATCGGCAGCCGCTGGACCTTGGTGCGTGTCGAGTAGCGAGAGATCCGGGCGAGGCCGGTGTCCACGACGTAGCGGATGCCCGGGACAGTCACCGAGGTCTCCGCGATGTTGGTCGACAGGACCACGCGCCGGGTCGAGTGCTGACGGAAGGCCCGTTGCTGCTCCGCGGCGGTGAGCCGGGCGAAGAGCGGGAAGATCTCGGTGCTCCTGAACTTCCGCCCCCTGAGCACCTCCTCGGCGTCGCGGATCTCGCGCTCCCCGGAGAGGAAGACGAGTACGTCACCGTCCCCCTCGGCCAGGAGCTCGCCGACGGCATCGGCGAGTGCGTCCAGGGGGTCCAGGTCGATGGTCCGGTCCGCGTGGTCGACCTGGAGCGGCCGGTACCGGATCTCCACCGGGAAGGTGCGACCGGAGACCTCGATGACGGGGGCGGGTCGGCCCGCCGGATCCGCGAAGTGGCGGGCGAAGCGGTCGGGGTCGATCGTGGCGGAGGTGATGATCAGTTTGAGGTCCGGCCGCCGGGGCAGGATCTGCCGGAGATAGCCGAGCAGGAAGTCGATGTTGAGGCTGCGCTCGTGGGCCTCGTCGATGATGATCGTGTCGTAGGCGCGAAGCAGCCGGTCCCGTCGGATCTCGGCGAGCAGTATCCCGTCGGTCATCAGCTTGACCGCGGTGTCGGTGCCGGTGCGGTCGTCGAAACGCACGGCGGAGCCCACCAGTCGGCCGGTCTCCACGCCGAGTTCCTCGGCGATGCGCTCGGCGACGGACCGGGCCGCCAGTCGGCGGGGCTGGGTGTGGCCGATCATCCCGCGGACGCCGCGACCGAGTTCCAGACAGATCTTGGGGATCTGGGTGGTCTTCCCGGATCCGGTCTCACCGGCGATCACCACGACCTGGTTGTCGCGAATCGCCTCCGCGATCTCGTCCTTGCGGGCGCTGACCGGCAGTTGCTCCGGGTACTCCGGGGTCGGGACCGACTCGGCGCGGCGGCGCAGACGAGCGGCGGCGGCATCGATCTTCCCGTCCAGGTCGTCCAGCTGGTCGGCGCGGGCCCTGCGGATCCTCGACCGGAGCCGGTGGGCGTCGAGGATGCCCACGTCGTCGAGCCGGACCAGGAGATCCTGCCGGGCCCGGCGCAGTTCGGGGGCGGGCACGGAAGACGTCGACATGGTGTCCGCCAGGGTATCGGCAACCGTCGTGGAGACCGATCCGGGTGTCAGCCCGTGCCCCCCTCCCGGCGGGACTGAATGCGGGCGTAGCGCTGGTGCAGTCGCTCCCGGATCTCCTCCGGCTCGTACGCCTGCCGCCGGCGTTCGGTGCGGGCGGCGAGGATGCCGGTGGCCGCGACGCCGACCACTCCGGCCGCGCCGACCATCTTGAGCCACTGCCGTCCGCGGGGTGCCATGGGCTCGAGGGTAGATCCTCGCGTCGGGCCACCTGGCAGGATCGCACCATGAGCCTCGACACCGTCCCGCTGGCAGCCGCGGCCCACCGCACCCGGACCGGGGACCTGTGGTTGTTCCGTGGGCGCACGACCGCCGACCGTCTGATCCAGACGCTGACCAATTCCCCCGTGAATCACGTGGGGGTGGCGGTGGTCCTCGACGACCTGCCCCCGCTGCTCTGGCACGCGGAGATGGGGCGCGCGTTGACCGACGTGTGGACGGGGCGTCGGCAACGGGGCGTCCAACTCCACGACCTCGAGGCGGCGGTGCGACAGTGGACCGGGCCGTACGGCCAACGCGCGTGGTTCCGCCAGATCACCCCGGAGACCGGGGTCCCGCAGGAGGACGCGATCCTGGAGACGATCGCCCGCCTGAACGGGGTGTCGTTCCCGTCCGCGGGGCGACTGACCGCACGGTGGGCACGGGGACAGTGGGCCGGGGGGCGGAGGGCGGACCGGGGACGCCCCGCGACCGATCGC
>NZ_JAALDX010000453.1 GCF_014145095.1 Dietzia sp. SLG310A2-38A2
GGCGGCCGCCGCGGTGTGGGCGGCGCGTGAGACCCGGACTGTCATGCGGAGTTTCGATGAGCCTTCCCCGCGGTTCACCCAGCGGCTTCTCCCGCGGGGGATCGTGAACACGTCCCCGGCTCGAGAGGAGTGAGACGTGACGGTCCCCGCGACCACACATCTGCGGTCCACGGTGTCCACCGGGAGCGGGGTCGTCGCCCATAGAGGGGCCTCGGCCGAGTTTCCCGAACTCACGCTCGTCGCCTACGAGAAGGCGCTCGAACAGGGTGCAGAGGCGCTCGAGGTGGATGTACGGCTCACCGCCGACGGTGTCCCTGTGCTCCTGCACGATCCCCGGACCGCGCGCGTGGCGGACCGCGACGTCTGGGTCCACTCCAGCACCCTGGACGAGCTGTCGACCCTCGACCTCGGCACGTGGCATCCGGTGCACCGCCGGCCCGAACCGCTTCTCACGCTGCGCAGCCTCCTGGTGATGGCCGAGGCGTACCCGCACGTGAAGCTGTTCCTGGAGACCAAGCACCCGGTGCCCACCGGCGGCCGCGTCGAGGTCGCGCTCAGGGACGAGCTGAGGTACTTCGGTCTGGACCGTCCCGCCTCGCACGTCGAGTCCCGCGCGCTCATGATGAGCTTCTCCGTGATGGCGGTGCGACGGTTCAGACAGCTGGCCCCGCAGGTGCCGACGGTGCAACTCCGCGAGCGTGGCAACGTCCTCAAGTCCTGGCCGGCCGAGGGATTCGGCGCCCAGTTGATGGGCCCGAGCATCGGCGCGCTCCGGGCGCGGCCGTGGTTGGTCGAGTACTGGCGGTCGCGGGGGATGGGCACCTACTGCTGGACCGTCGACGACCCGGCGGACATGCTCCTGTGCCGCGATCTGGGTGTGCAGTGGGTGGCCACCAACGTCCCGTCACGGGCGCGGGGCGTCCTGGACGGGCCCACGCGTCGCAGCTGACCCGGGCGCGCGGCGCCTGACCCGGCCGCGCCCGACCCGATCCGGTGGCCTCGTGAGATGACAGGGCCCGAGACGGATGTCCGGCGGACGGGCCGCGCGGGCGCACCGTATCGTGGTGCCCGTGGGTAGACGTCAGCGCCATAATGAGCCCAAGTCCGGCGGCAACCGCCAGGCCAAGATCGCCGCACGCGCGGCCGAGCGTGAGGAACTGAGCACGGAACCCCGGCCGTTCGCCGGGTTCGCCGGGGAGTGCGACATGGTCGCGATGCGCGAGTTCGTGCCGTCGGCCACCGCGCGACTCACCACCACCGCCGAGAGGCGCGAGATCACCCTGGCGACCGTCCTGCCCGGTGCCATCGCCGGCCTGGTGCGCGACGACGAGCTGGGTGGCGAGGCCATGGTGGGCCTCCAGGTGCAGGTCCACGGACCCGACCCGGCGGCTGACCTGGCCTACGCGGTGGACTGGGCCTCGCGCGCCGGGGGAGGGGAGACCCTGAATGCCTCCCACCCGGACGAGTCCACCCCGGCGTTGGAGGACGTCGTTGTGGCCGACGCCCCGCTCGAGATCGCGGTGCACAGCGACTTCTCCTGGTGGCTCGCCGAGGGTGCCCAGGTCAGGCCCGAGATCGCCCAGGCCATCAAGAACGCCAACGAGGTCATGATGCCCTCCGCCCGGGTCGCGGCAGACGGCATCGAGGCCGCCTGGTGGGTCGACGCGGGTGAGAAGGCCCACGTCCGCTGGGTGCGCCCGGAGGACGAGGACGCGCTGTTCGAGGCGCTCGCGCGCGTGCACTCCGCCGGTGGCCTCCATCTGGGCGAGGGGTCCCGGTTCGCCGGGTCGTTCCGTACCCACGGGCTGCTCGTGCCGGTGTTCGACCTGGACCCGGAGATGCACCACCAGGAGTGGGCACCGGGCCTGCTGGAGCTCGACGCGCGACTGGACGACGCGATGGCGAAGGACGGCCCGCTCAGCTCCGACGAGCGCGCGTCTCGCGACGGCCTCAGGGCACGTCAGGTCACCCTGCGCTGACCCGGCACCGGCCCCCGACCGGGCCCGGGGGCCTCTAGGATCCCCTCGGGCGACCAGCGGGTCGCCGGGCCGG
>NZ_JAALDX010000454.1 GCF_014145095.1 Dietzia sp. SLG310A2-38A2
CCCGGTGAAGCGGCGGCGGCCCTGCATAACCACCTCGCCCGCGGTGACCGGGAAGCGCTCGTCGAGTCCGTCCGACTGGGGGACCGCCGCCACCCGGCCGGTGCGCAGCGCGCGGCGCACAGGGGAGCCGAGGAGGCGCACCGATCCAGCGGTCGGGGGGACCAGCCCGAGCAGTGACTGGAGCAGGGTGGACTTCCCGGACCCGTTGGGGCCGAGCAACACCGTGATCTCCCCGGTCGGCACGGACAGGGACACCGAGTCGAGAGCCCGGATCTGGCCGCGGTCGACGGTGAGGTCGGTGACGACGACGGCGGGGGGTCCCGCGTGCACGGAGAAGGGCAGTGGCCGGTCGGTCATGACGTCAGCTCCCGGGTGATGATCTCGAGGTCGTGATCGAGCAGGTCGAGGTAGGTGGGCACCGGGCCGCTGGGGGCGGAGAGGGAGTCGACGTACAGCAGCCCGGCGACCCTGCTGCCCGTCTCGGCCGCGACCTGCTCCATCGCCGCGCCGGACACCGTCGACTCGCAGAAGACCGCGGGGATCTCGCGATCGCGCACCTCGTCGATCAGAGCGGTGACCTGACGGGGCAGCCCCTGGGACTCGCTGTTGACCGGCCACAGGTAGAGCTCCTCGAGACCGAGGTCGCGGGCCAGGTAGGAGAACGCGCCCTCACACGTGACCAGGACGCGGCGTTCCTCCGGGACCTCCGCGACGGCCGCGCGGGCGCGGGAGGCCAGGTCGTCGAGCTCGGCCACGTAGTCCTCGGAGCGGGCGAGGTACTGCCCGGAGCCGTCCGGGTCGACCTCGGCCAGAGCGCGGGCGATCGTCCGGATGTATCTCGTTCCCTCGTCGGGCGACATCCACGCGTGGGGATTGGGCCGGCCGGTGTAGTTGCCGGAGCGCACCGGCAGGGGGTCGACCCCCTCGGAGGTGACCACGTGGCGCGCGTCGGTCCCGTCGATGAAGCGCAGCAGCCAGTCGTCCATGCCGAGGCCGTTGCTCACCACCAGGTCCGCGCCCTCGACACGCTTGAGGTCGTCGACCGACGGCTCGTACTGGTGCACGTCCGCGCCGGGGGTCGTGACCGACTCCACGCGCACGCGGTCCCCACCGACCCGGCGCGCCATGTCCGCGAGGATCGTGAAGGTCGTGGCCACCACGACCCTGTCGCCGGCCTCCCGCCCGGCGAACCGGGGCCGGTCGTCCACGCCAGCCGCACCGGTGAGGCCGACGGTGCAGGCGGACGTCACGACCGCCGTCGCGAGGGTCACGACGACCGCGGTCGCGGGGGCGACGGACCATCGGCGCGCGCCCCGGGGATTGCGGCCGCCGACCGGATGAGATTTCGGCATACCGAAATATTAAGTCAAAGTGGCGGAATTTCCATACCGCCTGGGTAACCCTGCTGTCTCCATGCCTCGTAGACGGCCACGGCCGCGGCGTTGGACAGGTTCATCGAGCGACGGCCGGCCAACATGGGGATGCGCACCGTCGCCGTCACGCGTTCGTCGGCCAGCACGTCCTCGGCGAGGCCGGTGGGCTCGGGCCCGAACAGCAGGACATCGCCGGGGGAGAACCTGACCTCGGGCAGGGAGAGGTCGGCCCGCACGGTGAACGCCCACACCCGCGCCGGGAGCAGTCGGGCGTACGCGGCCTCCAGGTCCTCGTGGACCTCCACGTGCGCCAGATCGTGATAGTCGAGCCCTGCCCGCCGCAGCTGCGGCTCGGTCAGGTCGAATCCCAGTGGCCCGGCCAGATGGAGTTCGCACCCCGCGCCCGCGGCCAACCGGATGGCGTTGCCGGTGTTGGGCGGGATGCGGGGTCGGTCGAACAACACACGCACGCCGGCTCCGGTCATGGCGGCCATTCTCGCAGTGCGCTGGCGACGTGCCCGCTCCGGAGTGGGATACTGGCGCTCGTGACCGCTATCAAGCTGGACGGAAAGCTCACCCGCGACGAGATCGTCGCCGACCTCACCGACCGGGTCGCCGCGTTGCGCGACAAGGGCATCACCCCGGGGCTGGGGACGGTCCTGGTGGGCGACGACCCGGGCAGCCACTCCTACGTCAAGATGAAGCACCGCGACTGCGAACAGGTCGGCATCGCCTCCATCCGTCGTGACCTGCCCGCCGAGACCGGTCAGGCCGAACTCGAGGCCGTGATCGACGAGCTCAACGCCGATCCGGCATGCACCGGGTACATCGTGCAGCTGCCGTTGCCGAAGCACCTCGACGAGAACGCGATCCTCGAGCGCATCGACCCGGACAAGGACGCGGACGGGTTGCATCCCGTCAACCTCGGCAAGCTGGTCCTCAACGCGACGGCCCCGCTCCCGTGCACCCCCAACGGCGCCATCCACCTCCTGCGGCGTTTCGGTGTCGAGCTCGACGGGGCACACGTGGTGGTGATCGGCCGCGGGGTGACCGTGGGGCGGCCGATCGGGTTGATGCTCACCCGCCGCAGCGAGAACTCGACCGTCACCCTGTGCCACACCGGCACACGCGACCTGGCCGCCGAGACGCGGCGGGCCGACGTGATCGTGGCCGCGGCCGGCGTCGCCCACATGCTCACCCCGGACATGGTCAAGCCGGGCGCGGCGATCCTCGACGTGGGGGTGTCCCGGCTCGACGGCAAGCTGGCCGGCGACGTCCACCCGGACGTGTGGGACGTCGCGGG
>NZ_JAALDX010000455.1 GCF_014145095.1 Dietzia sp. SLG310A2-38A2
CGCTGTGCGTCCGGGTGGACCCACGGTGGCTCGCGGGCCGGTCCCCGGGAGACGTGATCGAGGTCCCCGACGCGCGGCGGCTCAGACGGCGGTTCACCGTGGTGTCCGCGGGTCCCGACGGCGTGCTGGCGGAGGGGGATCGCAACGCGTGGGTGCGCGACGGGACCCTGATCGACTGCGACTTCGAGCACACCCGGGTCCGCGGCATCCCCGCGGTGCCGCGCCGGATCCGCGTCCACCGCGGGGACCTGATCCTGCTCACCGTGGACATGGAACCGGTGGAGCCGCCGCGGTCCGGCGAGGAGATCCGACTGGGGTGTGCGTTGCCCGCGGTCGTGGAGGCCCTGTCGGTGGGGGACCGCGTCCTGTTCGACGACGGGGTGATCTCCGCGGAGGTCATCGCGACCTCGACGCCGGGTCAGGAGGACGGGCCGTGGGCCAGGCTGGAGGTGGTGCGTTGCCGCGAGGGCGGACGCTGGCTGGGGTCGGAGAAGGGCATCAACGTCCCGGGAGTGGAGGTGGACACCCCCGCACTGACCCACGAGGACCGGCAGTGTCTGCGCTTCGCGTCCCGGCACGCAGACGTCGTGGCGCTGTCCTTCGTGCGGACGAGGGGAGATGTCACCGACGCGGTGGAGGCGCTACGGGCGGCGGTCGCGGAATCGGGGCGGGAGCTGGGGTTGTTGCTCAAGATCGAGACCCGGCAGGCTTACCGCGCGTTGCCGGACCTGGTGCTGGAGGCGATGCGACACGACCGGATCGGGGTGATGATCGCCCGCGGCGACCTCGCCGTCGAGATGGGTTTCGAGTCGCTCTCGGAGATCCCGCGCAACATCACGCTGATGTGCCAGGCGGCCCGCGTTCCGGTCGTGCTGGCGACGCAGGTGCTGGAGTCGCTCGCGAAGACCGGGATGCCGTCGCGCGCGGAGATCTCCGACGCGGGCTCGGCGCAGCGGTCCGAGTGCGTGATGCTCAACAAGGGGCCCTACGTGGCGGAGGCGATCGAGACCCTCGATGCGATCCACTCGCGGATGGGCCGGATCCAGCGGAAGGCGCTGCCCCTGATGCGGCACGTCGACAGTTGGGACTGAACGCCGCGACCGCCGCGACCTCTACCGCCGCGACCTCTACCGCCGCGACCGG
>NZ_JAALDX010000456.1 GCF_014145095.1 Dietzia sp. SLG310A2-38A2
TGCCGACGGCCTGTACTTCACCGGGCGCGTGGACGACCAGGTCAAGATCGGTGGACGCAGACTCGAGCTGGGCGAGGTCGACACCGCGGTGTCCGCCCTGCCGGGCGTGAGCGCCGGAGCCGCCGCGGTGAAGAAGACCGACGCGGGCCAGTCCGTCCTCGTGGCCTACCTCGTGGCCGACGACCCCGAGCACTTCGACCTCGCCGACGCCGCCGGGATTCTGCGCGACCGCCTGCCGGCGGGTGTGGTCCCCCGGCTGACCCTGGTCGACGAGCTGCCCACCCGCACGTCGGGGAAGGTCGACCGCGCGGCCCTGCCGTGGCCCCTGGCGCAGACCTCGGCAGCGGAGACCGAACTGGACGGCACCGATGCGTGGGTGGCCGAACTGTGGTCCTCGGCCCTCGGCGCCGACGTCTCCGGGGTGGACGAGGACTTCTTCGCACTGGGGGGCGGCTCCCTCGCCGCGGCCCACGTGGTGGTGGCGGTCCGGGAGCGTTTTCCCGGCGTCACGGTGGGAGACATCTACGACCGCCCGCGCCTGGGCGATTTCGCGGGGTACCTCGACGAGTTGGAACCGGTGGCCGCCGTGGAACCGCGGCACGTCAGACCCGTCGGGCGCGGCGCGCAGGTGGTGCAGGTCCTGGCCACCCTCCCGCTTCTCACGATCACCGGGCTGCAGTGGCTCACCTGGCTGGGGATCGCCAACAACGTCGCCGCCTCCGTGGGCGCCCCCTGGGCGCGCCCGGTCTCGTGGTGGGTGCTCGGGATCCTCGCGGTGCTGCTGCTGTTGCCCGCAGGCCGGATGGTCGTGACGGGTCTCCTGTGCCGGGCCCTCACGTCCGGGGTCACGCCGGGCACCTATCCGCGGGGTGGGTCGGTCCATCTGCGCCTCTGGGCGGCCGAACGGCTGGTCGAGGTCTCCGGGGTCGCGAACCTCGAGGGCGCCGGCTGGCTCACGCCCTTCGCGCGGCTGCTCGGAGCGAGGATCGGCCACGGCGTGGACATGCACACCCTGCCCCCCGTCACCGGGCTACTGACCGTGGGCGACGGCGCCTCGATCGAGCCGGAGGTCGACCTGGCCGGACATTGGATCGACGGCGACATCCTGCACATCGGGGCCGTGGAGATCGGCGAACACGCGGTGGTCGGAGCCCGGTCCACGCTGCTCCCCGGCGCGGTGGTGGGCCGCGGCGCGCACGTCGAGATCGGATCCGCCGTGGTGGGGACCGTCAAGGCCGGGAAGCGCTACGCCGGCTCACCTGCACTCAAACGGGGCAAGCGGGGTTCGAGCTGGCCGGCCGAGCCCGCACCCCACAACCGCGTGTGGAGCCTGGTCTACCAACTCTCCGCGGTGGCGCTCGGTGCGATGCCGTTGCTCGCCCTGGCCGCCGGACTCGCGGTGGTGGCCTGGGGCGCACGGGACGCCGCGACCCCCGGACAGCTGTTCCTCCGTACCGCTCTGTGGTCCGCCCCCGGGACACTGGTCGCCCTCGCGCTGTTCGCCGCTCTCACGCTGGCGTCGGTCCGTGTGCTCTCCGTGGGTCTGCGAGAGGGGTTCCACCCGGTCCACTCCCGCATCGCGTGGCAGGCCTGGTGCAGCGAGCGCATCATGGACGCCTCCCGGAACTGGCTGTACCCGCTCTACGCCTCGATGCTCACCCCGATGTGGCTGCGGGCGCTGGGCGCGAGGATCGGGAAGGACGTGGAGGCCTCGACCGTCCTGCTCATCCCTTCGCTGACCACCGTCCGTGACGGGGCGTTCCTCGCCGACGACACGATGGTCGCGCCGTACGAACTGGGATCGGGGTGGATGCGGTTGGAGCAGGCGCAGGTCGGCAAGCGCGCGTTCCTGGGCAACTCGGGCATCGCCTCAGCCGGCCGCAAGGTCCCCGCGCGTGGGCTGGTGGCCGTCCTGTCCTCTGCACCACAGAAGGCCAAGAAGGGCACCTCGTGGCTCGGTTCGCCCCCGCAGAAGCTGCCCAGGGCCGCGAGCGACGGCGAGAGCGACGCGCGCACCTACCGGCCGCCCCGACGTCTCAAGGTCGCCCGCGGCGCGTGGGAGACCCTGCGCCTGGTACCCGTGTGGCTCTCGTTCCTCCTGCTGGTCAGCGCCCTGGTGGTGATGCAGGAGATCCACCGGGAGTGGGGCTTCGGTGTCGCGGCGCTGACCTCCGGGGTGACCCTCGCGTACGCCGGACTGGTGGCCCTGCTCGTCTCGGTCCTGGCCAAGTGGCTCCTGGTGGGCAGGATCCGTGCGGGCGAACAACCGCTGTGGTCCTCCTTCGTGTGGCGCAACGAGGTCGCCGACTCGTTCGTCGAACTCCTGGCCGCGCCCTGGATGGCCCGGCCCGCCACCGGCACCCCGATCCTCACCGTGATGCTGCGGCTGCTCGGGTCGCGCATCGGCCGCGGCGTGTGGTGTGAGTCCTACTGGCTCCCCGAGGCCGACCTGGTCTCGCTGGGCGACGGCGTCACCGTCAACCGCGGCTGCGTTCTGCAGACCCACCTGTTCCACGACCGCATCATGCAGATCGACCGAGTGACGATGGCCGACGGCGCCACCCTGGGCTGCCACTGTGTGACCCTCCCGGCGTCCTCGATCGGCGACGGCTCCACCGTGGGCCCGGCGTCGCTGGTCATGCGCGGCGACCGCATCCCCCCGGGCACCCGCTGGCAGGGCAACCCGATCGCGCCCTGGCGGGGTTGAGCCGGCCCGACTGG
>NZ_JAALDX010000044.1 GCF_014145095.1 Dietzia sp. SLG310A2-38A2
GAGCCCATCCGGGCCCGCAGCCTGCCGGTGACGCGTGCGGACCTGCGCCGCTACGCGGACGCCTCGGGGGACCACAACCCCATCCACCTCAGTGACGAGGCCGCCCGCGAGCTCGGTCTGCCAGGCGTGGTCGCGCATGGGATGCTGACCTCGGCGCTGGCGATCGGGGTCGTGGCCGACTGGGCGGGGGGAGCGGACCGGGTGGTGGCCACCTCGATCCGGTTCGCCGGACCGGTGGTGGTCCCCGCCGACGCCCCGGCCCTGTTGGAGGTGGCCGGCACGGTGAGGAGGGTCGCCGACGACGGTTCCACGGCAGACGTGGCCCTCACGGTCACCTGCGGCGGGGCCAAGGTGTTCGGCAAGGCGATCGTGACCGTCGCCCTCGACGGCGCCGATCGAGCGATTTAGAGCCACTGCCGGGGCTGACGTACACTTGCCACGCCCGACCGCCCGCGGTCGCGGCCCACGCTGCCTGAGGCAGCCGCCGACACTGTACAGTCGAGGCGTTCGTGCGGTCCGCGATTCGTGAGACGGCACGGGTGGCCGGGAGACCGGCCGAAGGGGCGTAGCTCAATTGGCAGAGCAGCGGTCTCCAAAACCGCAGGTTGCAGGTTCAAGTCCTGTCGCCCCTGCCCTTCCTGCCAGCCACAGTCGACCCGGAGGTAACGCGTGAGTCAGGATCGCGACGACGACACCAGCGGCGCGCGCGGTTCCGACGGCGCGGCCGGTACCACCGGTGCCGCTGTTCCGACGGGCTCTGCTGTTCCGACAGGCAAAGCCGGCCGGAGCGACACCACCGTCGCCAATCGTGTCCGCACCGATGCGGACACCGCGGAGGACACGCGGGCCAACCGCGCGAATCCGTTCCAGTACATCGGGCAGGTCATCGAGGAGCTGCGTAAGGTCATCTGGCCCACGCGCAACCAGATGGTCACCTACACCATCGTGGTGTTCCTGTTCCTGATCTTCATGACCGCGCTGGTCTCCGGCGTCGACTTCGGCGCGGGCAAGCTCGTCGAGCTCGTCTTCGACCGCTGACACCCGCCGCTGGAGGTCCGGGACGAGATCCGGACCGCCGAACTTCGAGAGGACCGCAATTTCAGTGAGCGACATCGAGCAGAGCCCCGAATCCGAGGACGTCGAGCAGAGCCCGGCTGCCGCCGAGCAGGCCGAGACCGCGGCGGATGCGGTGCTCGGTGACACCTCCGCGGACCCCTCCGACGTCGCGGTCCCGCCGACCGCTGAGGCCGTGGCGGATGCCATCGACGCGGTCGCCGGCACCGATGAGGACGCCGACGAGGTCGCCGACGTCACCGATGAGGCCGACGCCGCGGAGGGATCCGAGTCGGCAGAGGCCCCCGCCGAGGAGGCGGCGCCCGCGATCGATCCCGTCATCGCCTTCAAGCGCCAGCTGCGCAAGCTCCCCGGCGACTGGTTCGTCGTCCACTCGTACGCCGGGTACGAGAACAAGGTCAAGGCCAATCTCGAGACCCGCGCGGTCACCCTCGGCGCGGAGGACAAGATCTATCAGGTCGAGGTCCCCATCGAGGAGTACACCGAGGTCAAGAACGGCCAGAAGAAGGTCGCCAACCGCAAGGTCCTGCCCGGTTACGTCCTGGTGCGTATGGACCTCGACGACGAGTCGTGGGGTGTCGTCCGCAACACCCCCGGCGTGACCGGGTTCGTCAGCGCGACCGGCGGTGCGGCCGGTGCGCCCACCCCGCTCTCGCTGAGCGACGTGGCCAAGTTCCTGGCCCCCAAGCCGGAGAAGAAGGCCGCCGCCCCCGGTGGCGAGGCCGACGGTGGACTGGTCCCGCAGACCGTCGAGGTGGAGTTCACGGTCGGCGAGTCGGTCACCGTCATGGACGGCCCGTTCGCCACCCTGCCCGCCAGCATCTCCGAGGTCGATCCGACCTCGCAGAAGCTCAAGGTGCTCGTGTCCATCTTCGGTCGCGAGACCCCGGTGGAGCTCGGATTCTCCCAGGTGGAGAAGATCGACTGACCAGCGCGATCACCCCGACGGCCCGCCCCGCGCACACCGCGCGCGGCGGGTCCCGTCGTTTCGGGGATCGCGCCACGGTGCGCCGGATCGGATTAGCCGTTGCACGTCGATTGCACGTAGACTCTCCAAGGTTGTGCCTGCGCCCCCGCATGCCCTGCCCGACGGGCGGGCCTGAGGGGAGCGGCGCACACGACAGTCGGCCTCCCACGTGTACAGCGTGGAGCCGAGATCCAGTCGAAGAATCAGGAAGACGATGCCTCCGAAGAAGAAGAAGGTCTCAGGGCTGATCAAGCTCCAGATCAACGCCGGCGCAGCCAACCCGGCACCGCCGGTCGGCCCGGCTCTGGGTGCCCATGGTGTCAACATCATGGAGTTCTGCAAGGCCTACAACGCAGCCACCGAGAACCAGCGCGGGAACGTCGTGCCGGTCGAGATCACGGTCTACGAGGACCGTTCTTTCGACTTCAAGCTCAAGACGCCGCCGGCCGCCAAGCTCCTGCTCAAGGCCGCCGGCCTGCAGAAGGGTTCGGGCACCCCGCACTCCGCCAAGGTCGGCAAGGTCTCCATGGACCAGGTCCGCGAGATCGCGCAGACCAAGATGGAAGACCTCAACGCCAACGACGTCGACCAGGCCGCGAAGATCATCGCCGGCACCGCCCGCTCCATGGGCATCACGGTCGAGGCCTGACCTCCACCACCACACATCACCGTGGGAGGGCAGCTCAGGCCCGCACCACACCCGACCGTCGCAGAGAACACGCGGCAGGAATGGAACTCTCATGAGCAAGAACAGCAAGGCCTACAAGGCCGCAGCTGACAAGGTCGACCGCACCAAGCTGTACTCGCCTCTGGATGCCCTGGCACTGGCCAAGGACACCTCCTCGACGAAGATGGACGCCACCGTCGAGGTCGCCATGCGACTTGGCGTCGACTCCCGCAAGGCGGACCAGATGGTCCGCGGCACCGTGAATCTTCCCAACGGTACCGGTAAGACCGCCCGCGTCATCGTCTTCGCCGCGGGCGAGAAGGCCACCGAGGCCGAGGCCGCCGGCGCCGACGTCGTGGGCTCCGACGACCTCATCGAGCGGATCCAGGGCGGCTGGCTCGACTTCGACGCCGCGATCGCCACGCCGGACCAGATGGCCAAGGTCGGCCGTGTGGCCCGCGTGCTCGGCCCGCGTGGCCTCATGCCGAACCCCAAGACGGGCACCGTCACCATGGACGTGACCAAGGCCGTCAGCGACATCAAGGGCGGCAAGGTCACCTTCCGCACAGACAAGGCCAACAACCTGCACTTCATCGTGGGCAAGGCGTCGTTCTCCACCGAGCAGCTCACGGAGAACTACCAGGCCGCGATCGACGAGGTCATGCGTCTCAAGCCGTCCTCCTCCAAGGGCCGCTACCTGCAGAAGATCACCGTGTCCACCACGACCGGACCCGGCATCCCGGTCGACCCCTCGGCGATCTCCAAGCTCCTCGAGGCGGGCACCGATTCCCAGTGAGTTGATCCCCCGGTAGGAGGGCCCCGCGACCGTTCACGGCGCGGGGCCCTTCGCTGTCAGGGATGTCCCGGCCGTCACACCCCGGCCGGTGACGCCTCCGGCCGTCATACCCCGGCCGTGACGCCTCCGGCCGCACCCGCGGGTACCGTCATCGCCAGGATCTCCCAGGCCGCCATGGGACCCGGCACACCGCACCACACGGCGGTCCCGGATGCGGAAGGACACCCCCATGAACACGCGGTCCAACGGAGACGTGGCAGTGCGCGACGTCGCCCTGAGGGACGGACTCCAGCTGACGGAGGGGCGACTGGGTACCGCCGGCAAGGTGGAGCTCGTCCGCGCGTTGCTCCGGTCCGGCGTCCCCGAACTCGAGGTGGGGTCGATGGCCAGACCGGACCTGGTCCCGGCGCTCGCCGACACGCTCGACGTGATCGGCGCCCTGGACGAGGCCGAGCGGGACCGCTGCTGGGTCTGGGTGGCCACGCCCGGCCACGTGCGGCGCGCCGCCGACGCCGGGG